>DQKQ01000232.1 GCA_015660615.1 Flavobacteriales bacterium | reverse complement strand
CTTCAATGAAATCGAGTCTGAGATAAAAGGTAAGATCGTTAAATTCCTTGTTGAGGATAACACTCCTGTGGAATACGACCAACCATTATTCCTAGTAGATCCATCTTAAACCTTCGTTAACGAAGCACCATAAATCATGTTTAAGAAAATCCTCATAGCAAACAGAGGCGAAATCGCATTACGAGTAATCCGCACTTGCAGGGAGATGGGCATAGCTACTGTAGCTGTCTACTCTACTGCAGATAAAGAAAGTCTCCCAGTTCGTTTTGCTGACGAAGCTGTATGCATAGGCCCACCACCTAGTGCAGATAGTTATCTCAACATTCCTAACATAATTGCTGCAGCCGAGATAACTAACTCTGACGCAATTCACCCTGGTTACGGTTTCCTTTCTGAAAATGCTGCTTTCTCACGTATTTGTGAAGAAAATAACATTAAATTTATCGGAGCTAGCGCTGATATGATTGACTCTATGGGAGATAAAGCTGCCGCTAAAACTACCATGAAAAAGGCTGGCGTACCTACCATCCCTGGTTCTGACGGAATTCTTGATACATATGAAGACGCTGAAAAATGTGCTAATGATATGGGCTACCCTATCATGATGAAAGCCACAGCTGGAGGAGGAGGAAAAGGGATGGCGCTGTGTAAAAACAACGAAGAGCTAACTAAGGCTTGGGAAAACACTCGTCGCGAAGCTGCTGCCGCTTTCGGAAACGACGCTATGTACATTGAGAAATTTATCGAAGAGCCTCATCACATCGAAATCCAAATAGCTTCTGACTATAGAGGGAAAGCATGCCATCTTTCTGAGAGGGACTGTTCAATTCAACGTCGCCATCAGAAACTCGTAGAAGAAACGCCATCTCCATTTATGACCGAAAAGCTTCGTAAAAAAATGGGGGATGCTGCTGTAAAAGCTGCTGAAGCCGTGAAGTACGAAGGTGTGGGCACAGTAGAATTTTTAGTAGATGCAAACCGCAACTTCTATTTTATGGAAATGAACACTCGTATCCAAGTAGAACACACTATAACAGAAGAAGTAATCAACTACGACTTGATTAAGGAGCAGATTAAACTTGCATCTAGAGAGAAAATAAGTGGCCGCAATCACGTCCCTACTATGCACGCTATTCAATGTCGAATAAACGCTGAGGATCCTGAGCGCAACTTCGCTCCTTGTCCTGGAACCATTACACATTACAATCAACCTGGTGGTCATGGTGTGCGTGTGGACACTCACGTTTACGCAGGTTATCAAATCCCTCCTTTCTACGATAGTTTGATAGCTAAGCTTATAGTTGTAGCCCAAACACGTGAGGAGGCCATAACCAAGATGGAACGCGCTCTTGACGAATACATCATCGAAGGAGTAAAGACTACTATTCCTTTCCATCAACGTCTGATGAAGAATGAGAAATTTCGTTCAGGAAACTTCACCACAAAGTTCATGGAAGAAGAGGATATCTAAAAATTTAGTTGAATTTTAACTCTCAAAACAAAGCCTGAAAATTGTTATTCAACCATTGTTGTTATGAGGACGGTTGAGGGTGATTCGTTGGCGACACTCTTAAAACAGATATATTACAACTCGGGTCGTTACTGATTTAAAATCTTAGTCGTGCTATGTCCTGGCAACAAAGGGACTGAATGAACTGTGCCGCCGGCTGCTCGGATTTCCGTGGAGCCCACAATGTAGGTGGGGTGGTCTTGATCGATACACGAGGGGTCGTAATCGCCTCCCTTCACGAGCACATCAGGGGAGAGAGAGGTTATTATGGAGAGGGGCGTGTCGGAATCGAAAATGGTGACTGCATTGACGAATGATAAGGCTGAGATAAGTCGGGCTCGGTTGAAATCGGAGTGGATGGGACGATCTGGCGCTTTACCTAGGCGTCGAACGCTAGAGTCAGAGTTGATTCCAACAACTAGCTTAGTGCCTAAGGCGAGCGCGGACTCTAGACAGTGAAGATGCCCCACGTGAAGTATGTCGAATACCCCGTTCGTAAAAACGATTTTTTCTCCATCTGAGCGCCATTTAGAAGCTAGTGAGAGTATCTCATCGAGGTTTAGTGATTCAGACTGATTCACTTAGAAATCTTTTTAAGAGATAAACGGTTGACTACTATGAATAAATAGCCTAAGGCTCCGGTGAAGATAACCATTGAGGTTTGGGTTATCCAAACAACATTAGCAACTGCAACTCCGATTAATTTTTCGTAGTCTATAGATTCAAAACCTAGAGTTACAGCCCATTGATACGATCCTATACCACCTGGTGTGGGGAATACCATGCCAAATCCACCTGCTACCATAACCCATAGGGCATCTAAAATACCAATATCGTTAACGCCTTTCATAGCCTTGAACAAAAAGTACGACATGCAGAAATACATGATCCAAATGAAAAAAGTGTGAAGGATGAAGGCCTTTCTGCGCTTCATTGTTAGAACGCTCCTTATACCGTCGCCGATTCCAGAGACAAACTCTGAGATTTTAATGCTCTTACGGATGATAATAAATCCGACAATCGCTACGGAAACAAAGGCGAGGGTAGCAAAAAAGAGTGTGGTGCCTTGAGGGAGTTGGATTTTATCTAAAAGGGTTAGAACCGCATCTAAGTTTGTCGAAAAGGCAATGATCATTAAGATTAATAGCATGCTTAAATCAACGACGCGCTCCGTGATGACCGTGCCGAATAGCTTGTTGACGGGAATATCATCTGTCGAATTAAGTGCCGCACAACGGACGAGTTCACCAGAACGTGGCACGAATGTGTTTGAGAAATATCCGAAGGCTACTGCACAAATCGCCATGAATTTAGATGCTGTGTAACCCATCGGTTCGAGCAATATAATCCACCTTAGACCACGACTTATTATCGCTAATAATCCCATAATGAAGGTGAGAATGATCGCCCACCAAGGCGCGGAAGACATATAATCAAAAAGCTCTGCTTTATCCTCTACCATATCCATAAGTTTCAGGAAAAGGAAAATTCCAATTGCGAAAAAACCGATGAGAGTGAGCGTTTTTTTGATATTCATTTACTTCTTAGTTTGCTACTTAGTTTTTTGCACTTACTTGAGCTTGTTCGTTGCTGTATCAGGGAAAATCAAAGTCGGAGTGAAGGTCTTGGCCTCTTCTAAAGGTAGGACTCCGTAAGCTACTACAATAACAATGTCGCCTGGAGAACATCTGCGGGCAGCTGGACCGTTCATGCACACTACACCAGAGCCACGTTCACCAACTATAGTGTAAGTTTCTAAACGTTCGCCATTGTTGACATTCACGATTTGGACTTTTTCACCCTCAATAAGGCCTGCCGCATCGAGTAAATCTTCATCGATAGTAACGCTTCCTACATAATTCAAATCCGCCTGAGTAATTGTAAGGCGGTGCAACTTCGAGCGCATAACTGTTATTAACATGGTGCAAAAATAGTGATTCTTTTATAGTAACTAACTCACCTAATCCACTTTCCACCTCAGCTCGACGCGACGGTTAGCGGCGTGAACTTCAGGAGGGCAAAAGTTTGAATTTACCGAAGAATTATCTGGACAAATCTCTATGGGGAACCTTGCTCCCATGCCTCTCGTGCTCAACCGTGATTCATCCATGCCTCTATCAAGTAGCCATTCTTTAAACCAAACAGCCCTCAGCTCACTCAGCCTATCATTAGATCCCAAAGACCCAGTAATATCAGCGTGCCCTTCAATTATTAGTGGGCTATCACTGCCTAAAAGAATTGAGTTTTTGTCAACCCACCAACCATCAAGATTCTGCAAAGACGCCTCAGTAGGAGATTGGGAGTCTGTCTCGAAGTGGATAGAGATTAATGCGGGAGATCTGCTAGGTAATTTACTTGAGTCTAAAGAAGCGAATAAACTTAAGTCGTCTAATTCGTCAAGAGGGAGGAAGTCTGCTGAAAGCAAACCGCTACTTCCCACATCGTAGGTTCGCACTATTTCACCGTCAATATTGAGGATTCTAACTACTGCACCAGGCTTTGTAGGTATTTCAACCGACCCTACTCTGAGGCCGAGTGTGCGAGATGAAGGTAATCCTTCTAAAGAGAGTTTGCCAGATATATCCGTTAAGCCTTCGAAGACTGGATTCCCAGTATCTAACTCTACCCAACTGATTTCAGCTCCTATTACGGGCAGTCCGTCGCAACTTAGCTCCAGAGTATAACCTGAGGCGAGGTTTTCATCAACTTCGTAGCTAAGGAGATAAACATTAAAACCTCCCCCTGCCCTATTGGAGCTTACGTACATCTCATGATCGTTTAAGATTGCAATTGAGATCTCATCAGCTGAAGTATTGATCGGTGCATCAAGGGCTACGGCCTTCTGCCATTGGTGTTTTTTCGAGGCGAAATAAATGTCGTTGTTCGAAGAATAATAGAGTCCGCGCGAGGTGAATTGGGGATATACTTCATCTCCGGAAGTGTTTAAGGAATAAAGTGGATGGGGGGGGGAATATCCTTTTTTAGTTAAAGAAGAAATAAAGAGATCGAAATCGCCAGCTCCGGGGGAAGGTTTTGCCGAAATAACCGCTAGTTGCCTATCAGTATCTACGCTTACGTGAGAGATTACCCCTAATTCAGACCAAGCCTCGTCTCTTATCGTCTGCAGTGGTGTCGCTTCTAGAGCACCGGGATTAGCGGCATCGGAATTACGGGGGGCTCTGAAATATTGAGCTCCAGATTCGGCTCCGTATTGCATCACGTAGATCCATTTAGAGTCGGCTCCAAATGGCAGGTCGTCAAGTTCTGTTGAGAGTGCCGTGACGGGTGTGGCGGTGTATTCGTTGAGATTTTGGGCTGAAAAACCAAAGGGAAGTAGGCAGACTAATGCTATGAATGCAATTAACCCTTTCACATTCACTTTTACTCTCACTTTATATTCTTTTCTTTAAGCCAAACCTCCATCGTCTCTGCCGCTTCACAATACCATTCCTTACCAAATGCGCGTATAAGCGGTTCCTTGCAAAATTCCAAGATGGTAGTCTGGCGAGCGACTCCGCAAGAAAGTGCAGAATCACATATGCTCCATTTGTGATAGTTCAAAGCAGTGAAGTCGATGAGTTCTTTAACTCTAATCGGGTATAGATGACATGAGAGAGGCTTCTTCCACTTCGTTTTTCCATCTTGATGTGCTTGCTCGATTCCGCAGAGGAGATTTCCACTAGAGGAGATGGTAGAATAAACGCAGGCCCTTCCTTCGATGAGTGGCGTTTCTAAAGTCCCATCTTGCCCAATTGCGAAGAGCCCTTTTTCTTTTATCACATCAAGGCCTTCCTCTCGCAAATAGGGTTTTACATCTTCGAAAATGTCGTCTAAAATTGCACATTCCTTTTCTGTGAGTGGTGCCCCGCCAGATCCTTCTACACAACAAGCTCCTTTACATGCTGAGATATCGCAAGAGAACTGGACATCGAAAATATCTTCCGAAAGAAGTTTATTACCTACTACTATCATCAAAGCGAATATACGCTTGCAAAGAACCTTTTTTTTAAAACTATCAACCAAATACTATTGGTTAATGGTAGTAAGTGGGGATTCCGATTATATTGACCCTATGACAATGTAGAAAATCATAGTTATCTTAAGAAAGTAAATTGGCTGATGTCTCTTAGAACATACCTTTGACTAACAAAATGCATAAATAATTTCGATGTATTCCCAAGTCAGAGGAATCGGATACTTATGCCTGAAAATTATTTGCAAAAAGAATTTGAAATAAAAAGGTGGAAAGCAATGATTCCAGCAGTTATAGGGCTGGGGGTGATTTATTATTTCTACAGTGAGGACTTAAAGAGTTTGGGGGTGGGGGATGTCGAATTTAGTTCGAAGGCAGCACTAGCTTTTGCTGGAGCAGTGGGGTTACTTGTGATTCGGGATCTTGCATATATGACTAGAGTGAAAATTCTGTCTATGGGAGAGTTTAGTTGGCGAAGTTCGCTGAATGTAATACTCCTTTGGGAGTTTGCATCGGCCATTACTCCTTCTGTTATAGGGGGGAGTCCCATAGCAATTTACCTTATGAAGCGCGAAGGAATGACACTCGGCCGGAGCGTTTCAACTGTGCTCGCTACATCTTTAATGGATGAGTTTTTTTACGTATTAGTTGTTCCTCTACTCATAGTTATAATAGGAACGGATGCTTTTATCCCTGGGGGGTTGAGCAATACTGCGGAGATGGGTTTAAGGGTGATGTTTTTTACTGGGTACGGAATACACTGTGTCATCACGATTTTAATACTATTTGTTTTATTTATAGCTCCGAATTCCACAAGGAATGCTATTCTGCGGATTTTCAGGTTGCCTGGGTTAAAAAGATGGGAATTGAAAGTTGGAAAAGTAACCCAGGAATGGATGCTAGCTTCGGATAGCTTTAAAGGGGCGACACTAGGGATGTGGTTAAAAACATTGGGTGTGACTTTCGTGAGTTGGACGGCAAGATTTTTAATACTTAATGCAGTTCTATACATCTTCTTCGACACGGTACAGAACTTAGAAGTCTTCGCTCGTCAGCTCTCGCTATGGATAGCCATGTTAGTGAGCCCAACACCTGGCGCTTCGGGAATTGCAGAATTTTCTATGCCTGTATTTATGCAAGGAGTAGCAGTTGTGGGGGGGGCGACAGTATTGATTTGGCGTATACTAACCTACTATATATATTTAATAATCGGTTCTTTATTACTACCTGGATGGATTGTGCGTACAGGTAAGAAAATACATTAACTTTACTGACCACTAACGAAAATTTGAAAAGATGTCTGACGGAATAGGAAAAGGAACGAGAGCGGTACATGCCGGTGTAAAACACGATACTTCTACAGGTGCTATTATGACTCCCGTTTATTTAACTTCTACTTATGCCCAAACCAAAGTAGGCGAGCACAAAGGTTATGAGTATTCTCGTACTCAAAACCCCACTCGACACGCGCTTGAAAATGCTTTTGCAGAGCTAGAAGGAGCGAATCACGGTCTGGCATTTGCTTCTGGGCTTGCGGCGATGGACAACCTTCTGAAATTACTTAAACCAGGAGATGAAGTGATCTCTACGAACGACCTTTATGGCGGAAGCTATAGATTGTTCACGACAATTTTTGCTAACTACGGAATTAAATTTCATTTCGTAAATCTCGACAATTGTGAAACTTCATTATCTGAAATGGTAAAGGAAAACACGAGGATGATTTGGATAGAAACGCCTACAAATCCTATGATGCAAATCACAGATGTACAGGCAGTTGTAAATTTTGTAAAGGGGAAGGATATCCTTGTATGTGTGGACAATACTTTCGCTACTCCCATGCTTCAGCAACCACTATCTCAGGGTGCAGATGTGGTGATGCATTCTGTAACCAAATATCTAGGAGGTCATTCTGATGTCGTTATGGGGTGCCT
>DQKQ01000096.1 GCA_015660615.1 Flavobacteriales bacterium | reverse complement strand
CTTACTTGGGCAGAATCCGCACTCGCCTGGAGCGCCTGACCATACTTAATGGCTAGCTCAATCAGAGTTCGATCTTTTGCGTCTAAAGCGAAATACTGAGACCTATAGATCTCATCTCCTCCCACAGTTTTAAACTCGTCGAATCCACCCCCCACAGCGAGAGCTTCGAACACTCTTTTGTTACAATCCTTAAGGTTTACTCTTTTTGCGAAATCGAAAATCGACGTGTATCGATTGAGTTTTTCCACTCCTGACTTAGACTCTGAATGTAACCTGTTTTTTATTATCGTGATCACGGCGCCCTCTCCCACTCCACGTATTGCGCCCATTCCGAAACGTATGGCCCCAGCTTCGTTTACAGCGAACTTGAATCTAGACTCGTTTACATCCGGGCCTAAAACGTCTATACCCATTCTACGAGCCTCATCCATAAACATAGTAGTTTTCTTGATGTCGTTCATGTTATTTGAGAGGACGGCGGCCATAAACTCGGCGGGATAGTTCGCTTTGAGGAAAGCAGTTTGGTATGCTATCCAGGCATAACAGGTAGAGTGAGACTTATTGAACGCGTAGGAAGCGAACGCCTCCCAATCAGTCCAAATCTTCGTTAATTTATCTCTATTGTGTCCGTTCTTCTCTCCCTGATCGAGAAACTTAGGCTTCATCGTTTCGATAAGATCTTTCTTCTTCTTACCCATCGCTTTACGCAGTGTATCCGCTTCACCCTTAGTGAATCCCGCAAGCTTTTGAGAAAGCAACATGACCTGCTCCTGATATACTGTAATCCCGTAGGTTTCCTTTAGGTATTCCTCTGTGACATCGATGTCATAAACGATGGGTTCTAATCCGTGCTTCCTTTTAATAAAAGATGGGATATACTCCATCGGGCCCGGTCTATAAAGAGCGTTCATCGCAATAAGATCACCGAACTCAGTGGGTTTAAGTTCCTTTAGATTTTTCGCCATACCAGCAGACTCGTACTGGAAAATCGCAACCGTATGACCTTTTTGGAAGAGCTCGTAAGTCTTCTTATCATCTAGTGGAAAAGATTCGGGATCTAGCTCCACCCCACTTCTTGCCTTGACATTTGTTACGGCGTCCTTAATTATGGTCAAAGTCCTTAGACCTAAGAAATCCATCTTCAACAGTCCTGCATCCTCAGCGACGTTGTTATCGAACTGAGTACAAACCATAGAGCTGTCTTTAGCAACAGCCACAGGAACATAGTCCGTAATATCTGTGGGAGTTATGATGATTCCGCAAGCGTGAATCCCCGTGTTACGAAGAGATCCTTCAATTAAACGAGCGGTATTTAGGGTGTGACCCTCTAGGCCTGGTTTTGCAGCTATCTTCTTTAACTGATTCACCATCTCAAGACCTTGGGAACCATTGAGTTTATCCTTTATCGCCTTATCGTCAAGAGAGAATATTTTTGCGAGCGACAAATCCGGGATAAGCTTGGAAATTCGATCTGCATCTTGTAGCGGCAGCTCTAAAACCCGGGCGGTATCTCTTAGTGCGGACTTTGCAGCCATGGTGCCGTATGTAATGATTTGGGCTACTTGATTAGAACCATATTTATTTATTACATATTCTATTACGCGCCCCCTTCCTTCATCGTCGAAATCGATATCGATATCAGGCATACTCACACGATCTGGATTAAGAAATCTCTCAAAAAGTAGATCGTATTTTATGGGATCTATGTTCGTTATACCCGTGCAGTAAGAGACCGCAGAACCCGCAGCAGAACCCCTTCCAGGCCCCACGCTAACTCCCATATCTCGAGCCGCCTGAATAAAGTCCGCACAAATCAAAAAATACCCAGGGTATCCTGTCTTCTCGATAATCTTAAGCTCGAAATCTATGCGCTCTATATAATCCGCAGGCAAATCTTCTCCCCAATGCCTTTGAGCCCCCTCATATGTCAAATGTCTTAGATAAGCATTCTCACCACGTTTCCCTCCATCCTTAAGATCCTCAGATGATACAAATTCCGCAGGGATATCGAACTCAGGTAGCAAAATATCTCTTGCTAAATCATATCGTTCAAACTGTTTAACTAACGTCTCCACATTTATAATCGCGGAGGGCAAGTCAGCAAATAACGCCTTCATTTCATCCGGCGACTTGTAATAAAATTCATTATTGGGTAGACCAAAACGGTACTCTCTTCCCCGTTTACCCAAATACATCTTCGGCTGCGAAACGTTCTTTGCAGTACCTACGCAAAGGAGTATGTCTTGGGCTTTGCTTTGATCAGGTCTGGTGTAGAAGGAGTTATTCGCAGCTACATACTTTACAGAGTGTTTATCACACATCTTCAGAAGGAAGTCATTAACCACCTCCTCTTCTTCTATCCCGTGTCTATTCAACTCGGCATAGAAATCGTCTCCCATCAAGTTCTTCCAATATAAAAACGCCTCTTCTGCCTGCTTCTCACCAACATTTAAAACCAGCGATGGCACCTCCCCGAAAACCCCACCAGTTAACACCACTAAATCGTCCTTATACTGCTCCACTAATTTCCTATCTACCCTCTGAGTATAATAAAACCCATCTATATATGCCTTCGACGAAAGCTTAACAAGATTGTGATAACCTTTTTTATTCTTAGCTAGAAACACAGTTGGAAACCCATTGTCCCTATGCGTCCTATCTGACATATCCTCACATACATTCAGCTCCACCCCCACAATAGGCGTAAGCCCAGCTTTATTCGCCGCCCTCACAAGAAGGAAGGCTCCCATCATATTCCCTATGTCTGTGAGAGCTACTGCAGGCATTCCAGCAGTCACAGCCGTCTCCACTAACTCCTCAACTGAACTTACTGCCTGTAATATCGTAAACTGGGAATGTGCGTGAAGGTGTGTAAACTGAACTCCTTCGAGCTCCGCCAAAGAAGCTTTATTTGCTTTTGTTGAAGCAGCTTTTACCGCTGGCTTTTCTGAAGTCTCCTTCTTCGCTGCCAACTTCGAAGCCTTTGCAAAATTAGCACTCTCAAGCACAGGCGCTTCGTACGCAATCTTAGAACGATCTTTTATCTCTGGTCTACCTATGACTCCAAGTTTACAAAGCTCGAAAAAACACCTGGCCGTAGCATCCACATCGTACGCCGCATCGTGCGCATCCACAACCCCCTTTTTAAACAACTTCGTATGAAGCTCCATAAGGGTAGGCCATTTAAATCTACCTCCTCTACCTCCAGGGATAGCACAAAACTCTGTAGCCTCGTCTTTAGAGCATATAGATGGTTTTTTCGTTAGCGGCTCCAACTCCTGACCTAACCTATGAAGCTCAGCGCCCAAAACACTAACATCAAACTCGATGTTGTGCCCCATCACATAAGTAGCTATTCCGAGATCCTTGTTAAATTCCTCAATGACTTCTGTCAGTGGCATACCCTCTGCCTGTGCTATCTCAGTCGTGATCCCGTGGACCTTCACACTCTGAAAAGGAATCGTAAAACCATCTGGCTTAACGATTCTGTTCCCCCTTGAGAGCAGTTTACCGTTCTCGTCATGTAGTTGCCAGGCCAACTGAACTATCCTCGGCCAATTTTCGGAATCCGTCAATGGTGCATTCCAATTCTTAGCCAATCCTGTTGTCTCTGTATCGTAGATTAAAAACATCGCTCTAACGTACTTATAATCTAACAAAATGTCCAAAAAAATGGCTTTATGTTTTAAACATATTATCCATATCTTTAAGAAATGAAAAAGTTGTTTGTTTTGACAATCATATTTTTCGCTGGTTTTCAGCTAGATGTATTTTCTCAACAATTATGCGACTTTCCAAATGTTGAGATTATTGCAGAACTTACTACTGGAATTTGGGCTGAAGAAATATCATGGAGCATATATAATGACAGCGACGAATTAATCGTGGGGCCTTTTTCAGGTTTTGAAGACAACACCACATATATCCAACCTTTCTGCATTGAACATGGATGCTATTACGCCTTATTAGAAGATTCTTACGGAGATGGATGGCAAGGAGGGAGCATTACATTCTACTTTTTAGAGAGCATTACGGGGACTGTAACAGGATCATCTGCGATCTTAGATTTATCCAATGATCCTAATTGCGGAGTGTTAGAATGCGAGGCCGGAAATGGGGATCCATATTATGCTACGATAAGTGCTGATTTGTATGGCGAAGAATTGTCATGGGGAGTAGTGGATTCTGAAGGAACTCAAGTAGCTGGCCCATACGGTAACTTCGGTGAGTACATCACCGGTGAAGAATCGTATGAGAGCTTCTGCCTTACCCCTGATTGCTATACAGTTCTTCTGTATGACTCGTATGGTGATGGTTGGCAAGGAGCAGAACTTACGATAGAAGATTCATCTGGGGTTTTAGTTGGTTCTGGCTTAGTTCCTTCGAACCCTGGAGATTTTTTCTCTTTTCCACTACCTCTTATTGAAGGATGCCCAGTCGCTGGGTGTATGAACATAGAAGCGTTTAACTACAATTCATCAGCTAACGTTGACGATGGAAGCTGTATGCGAAGAAGCGATAACGTAACTCTTGTAAGCAACTGGACGGACTCATCTTTACCTAACAACGGATTTGGTGGGGCTTATAACGATGTTGAGGGATTAGAAGTGGGCGGTATTGAATATGCGGTTATGGCATCAACACTTGGCACACATATTATAGATATTACTTCTTATGATGGAGAGGCTATAGAAGTAGCGTTTTTACCTGGAGCAGATGGAGGTTCGTTTGTAACACATCGAGATTACCACATAGATGGAACGTTGCTATTTGCTGTTTGTGATCAAGGGTCTAGCAGCCTTCAGATTTTTGATTTAAGTGACTTACCTGCTACCATTACAACGGTTTACGATTCTAACGAGTTTTGTATTACCGCCCACAATGTGTTTGTAGATAATGACAGCGATTTGCTTTACTTATGCAGCACCTCTAGTGCAGGAAACAATTCAGCGGTTAAAGTACTAGATGTTTCTACGCCAAACTCTCCCGTTGAATTTACGGACCTTACTCCATGGGTAAATTATTGTCACGACATCTATGTTGAGAACGATACGGCTTGGATCAACTCTGGTGGAGCGGGACTCTATGTTATGCATATAGACGAAACGCCTTCGGTCATTGGAACCCTTGATGATTACCCTTACCAAGGCGGGAATCACAGCGGTTGGTGGATTCCTGAGGACAATGTCTATGTACTTGCTGATGAAACTCACGGATCTCCACTTAAAGTCATAGACACTTCCGATTTAAGTGATCTACAAGTTGTTTCTATATTAAGTTCAGAAGTTGATCCTTCATCTATACCGCATAACATGATGATGCGAGATGGATTGGTTTTTGTTTCTTACTATCACGATGGATTGCAAGTTTTCGATGTTAGCACTCCTGAGGAGCCAAAAAGAATAGCATGGTTTGACACGTTTATTGAAAGCTCTCATGCTGGATTTGCAGGTGCTTGGGGAGTCCACTCTGCTCTACCCTCTGGGCGGATTCTAATCTCAGATATAATAAATGGGTTATTCGTGTTGGAGATAGAAGTTGAAGAAATTGTGGTTTGTCCTTTGTCTCCTCTAGAGTGGAATGGTCTAATTGTGGATTCTGATGGGTATTACTCATACGAAGTGCCTGACGAAATGTGGGGGACTGATATAGAACTGATTTTTGCTATGATGAGTTCTGATGTCTGCCCAACATGTCCTGGGGACTTTGACAACAATGGAAGCATAGG
>DQKQ01000282.1 GCA_015660615.1 Flavobacteriales bacterium | reverse complement strand
TTCATCGCTGTGGCGAAGGGAGATTCTTATAAGACGAACAT
Organism: Flavobacteriales bacterium; assembly: GCA_015660615.1. Taxonomy (GTDB): domain Bacteria; phylum Bacteroidota; class Bacteroidia; order Flavobacteriales_D; family Sanyastnellaceae; genus UBA974. The sequence goes on along the minus strand of DQKQ01000282.1, from coordinate 4,162 downwards.
AAGGTGGGTAACCGAAGATTTTACGTTCGCGGAGTTCATGTTCAACTAGTTTATCGTGGTCACCCGAGATTACACGTTTAATTACCCAATGATCAGGCGAAAATGTTTGGATAACTACCTTCCCCCTACTCGTTGATCTTCCTGAACGCCCAGCTACTTGAGTAAGCATTTGATACGCCCTTTCAAAAGATCTGAAATCTGGGAAGGTGAGCATCTTATCTGCGCTCATTACTCCAACAAGCCCCACGTCTTTAAAATCTAAACCTTTGCTCACCATTTGTGTCCCTACCAGAACGTCTAACTCATGATTGCTGAACGCATCTAAAATTTTAGAGTGGGCATTCTTAGACCTTGTAGTGTCTAAATCCATCCTACCCACCTTTATTTTTGGAAATAGCTCACCCAACCCCTCCTCTATCCTTTGGGTCCCTAATCCTTTAGGGGTAACAGATGTGCTACCACAGGCGACGCACTTTACTGGAGGAGTCGACACGGAATATCCGCAATGGTGACAGTGAAGTCCGTTTCCTTGTTTGTGATACGTCAGGGGGATATCACAGCGCTCGCACATAACAGCGTCTCCACAAGCTCCACATTGCCAAGACGGGGAATAACCGCGCCTGTTTTGGAATAAAATGACCTGTTTACCAACTTTAAAAGCTGCCACCATCTTATCTCTGAGGAGTTTAGAAAAACCGCCCCTCATACTCCTTTGCTTGTGTTCCTTTTTCAAATCGGCCGCAAAAATCTCTGGCAACATAACCCCTGAGTACCTTTCAGTTAGGTTTACCCTAGCGATTTTACCTTCGTCAGATAGATAGACAGTTTCCACAGAAGGTGTTGCTGAACCTAAGACTAAAGGGATGTTCGAAGTGTATGATATCCACATAGACACATCGCGGGCGTTATAACGCGGTGCTGGATCCTGTTGTTTGTAACTGGACTCGTGTTCTTCATCGACTATAATGAGCCCTAAATTACTGAATGGCAAAAAGGTTGCTGACCTTGGACCTACAATTAAAGCTCCCTTCTTTTCATCTAGTACTTTAAGCCAAACCTCAGTTCTCTCACTCGCATTAAACCTCGAATGATACACGATAATACTGTCCCCAAAAAATTTCTGAAGACGTGTAATAAGTTGTGTTGTGAGAGCAATCTCTGGAACTAAAAACAGTGCTTGCTGCCCAGCTTTTATCGTCTCTGCTATAAGATGGACATATATCTCCGTTTTACCCGATCCCGTAACACCATTAAGCAGAACGGGCTTGCGTTTTACAAGTGATTTTCTAATCTCAGAGTAAGCTGTGCTTTGGGGGTTAGATAAAGTTGGGAGAGCTTGAATCTTACCTGTGTAAGCGGCCAACCTTGATATATCACGCTCCACTATATTGAAGACACCCTTTTGTACCCATTTCTTAATAACAGCAGATGTCACATCCGCATGTTTTTGGAGTGTCTTCTTAAGAACTTCCTCTCCATTAGGTGCAAGCTCTATATATGCAAGTAGAGCACGGTATTGTGCTGGCGCCCTCTTCTCAACTCTATCAAGTTCTGCAGCTAACACCTCTTCTTCCTCAAGCACCTCTTTAGAAATCGCTACGAAAACTTGCTTCTTTGCCTTGGACTTTTCTTTAAGTTCTTCCTCAGTAATTGCTAGACCTTTATCTATAAGCAACCTCACAACCCTCTGTGGGTATTTAATTCCTAAAATATCGGACACCTCTTTTAAATTCAAGCCTTCTCTAAGGTGCAGTGCGTCAAGAAGTAAAGTAGCCGACGCACCCAATCCAGATTCATCTCCCCCGTCAGGGTTTAAAAATATCCGTGTTTTGCTGGCAAGTTTCATCCCTGAAGGCAAGGCCGTTGAAACCACGTCGCCTAACGAGCACATATAGTAAGAGGACATCCAGCTCATCATCGCCGTCAAAGGTTCAGTCACGACAGGTCTGTCATCAACTACCGCCTCTATAGATTTAGCTATGTATCCCTCAGGCTTTTCAGTGTGTATAGACCAAACAACCCCCGTCAGCTTCCTATTCCCCAGAGGTACTACAACCCTCATACCTACCTCGGGAGCCACAGTGTTCTCCGGTATACAGTAGGTTAGAACGCGCGGGAGAGCCGCAGGCAAGGCTACGTTACAAAAAACTTGTGTATTCTTGATAAGATTCGACATTCGAAGCACAAAGTACTGCTCAACGAGGCGTAAATTTAAGTTATGGCAAAATCTATTTCTCCATTAAGTGTAGGCGATATTGCTCCGGATTTTTCTTCCACAGATTCCTCCGGCACTACTCGCTCTCTATCAGAGTTTTCAGGGTCTAAATTAGTTCTATATTTTTATCCAAGAGACAACACCCCAGGGTGTACATCACAGGCGTGTAACCTCACTGAGAACTACTCTGAGCTATCAAAGCACGGAATTAAGATTATCGGAGTTAGTCCTGATTCTGAAGCAAAGCATATAAAGTTCATCAATAAGTATGATATCGCTTTCGAACTTTTAGCTGATGAAGATAAAAGTGTACATATGGCTTATGGGGTTTGGGCTGAGAAAAAGTTTATGGGAAAAGTTTTTGATGGAACCCACCGAACGACATTCCTAATAGACGAGAACTCTAAAATTGTTGAAATTATCGCAAAACCTAAATGCACAGATCACGCAGCTGAAATACTTGCAGGATATAATCTTTAATTCAACGTTAATTCAACATTAATTCAACATTAATTCAACATTAATTTAAAGGTTGTGACAATCCAAAGTGTAAAATCGCTACAGATATAAACTATAAGCCTACGAATAAAAAAAAGTACATCCCAACGTAAATTCATTACGTACCACTATATATACCTTCGCCTTAAAACCTAAAAACATGTCTTCAGAACAAGCACAAAAATTAAAGGCCCTCCAGCTCACGCTCGACCGCCTAGACAAAACTTATGGAAAGGGAATCGTTATGAAACTTGGCGATGACCCAGTGGAAAAGATCGACGTTATTCCATCAGGATCACTAACCCTTGACATCGCTCTAGGAATCCAAGGATATCCCAAAGGCAGAGTAGTAGAAATATACGGGCCAGAATCATCGGGAAAAACCACTCTCACTTTACACGCTATTGCAGAGTGCCAAAAGCAAGGCGGTATATGTGCCTTCGTCGATGCCGAGCACGCCTTCGATAAATTCTACGCCGAGGCTCTTGGTGTTGATACTGAGAACCTCCTCATAACTCAACCCGACAATGGTGAACAAGCGCTCGAAATCGCAGACAATCTTATTCGTTCTGGCGCTATCGACCTCTTGGTTGTCGATTCCGTAGCTGCCCTAACACCTCGCGCAGAAATCGAGGGGGAAATGGGAGATACTTCTGTGGGACTACAAGCTCGACTAATGTCTAAGGCACTTCGTAAACTCACTGGTACCATCAGCAAAACTGGATGTTGCCTAATGTTCATCAACCAACTTCGTGAAAAGATAGGAGTTATGTTCGGAAACCCTGAGACTACTACTGGAGGTCATGCTCTTAAATTTTACTCTTCTGTAAGAATTGATATCCGCCGATCTACCCAAATTAAAGACGGCGACAAAGTCCTAGGAAACCGCACTCGCGTCAAGGTGGTGAAAAACAAAGTTGCCCCACCTTTCCGTCGTGCTGAATTCGATATCCTATACGGATTAGGTATCTCTAAAGCAGGTGAGATAATCGACCTGGGAGTTGAAGCTGGTATAGTACAAAAAAGTGGGTCTTGGTTCTCTTATGGGGACACTAAGCTCGGCCAAGGTCGCGATGCTGTACGCGTCCTCTTGAACGACAACCCAGAGTTATTTGAAGAGCTGGAACTTAAAATAAAGAAATCTCTTTCAGCTAGTAAAGAAGATAAAAGAGCTACTAAAGCTGTGGAAAAACTTACCTCAGAGCCAAGCAAGTAAAGCAAGTAAAGCGAATAAGTTAGATGACTCGACTTTTATATTTAGGCTTTATTCTTTTTGTTTTCGGATGTGGGGCGGACAATTCCACTCCACATCTTGAAAATCCTCAGGATAATATCACAGACCAAGTTTACGCTGATTCTTTAGCTCATTTCGAGCAGGAGATTTTCAAAAATTCCACCTCTCCACTTCCTTATTGGAATAGAGCAGCTTGGCATCTAAAAAATGCACGC
>DQKQ01000044.1 GCA_015660615.1 Flavobacteriales bacterium | reverse complement strand
GCCCGCCGCTGGGTAGTAGGTCAAATCTTCAGAAAGTGCCTTTGTTTTTACAGAGTCTAGAAGCAGCCCCTCCTTTTGAAAAAGTATAGGACGACTGCCAGACCGGTTGTGGAGAACGGTGTCCCAGAACTTGAACATTGAATAGGAATTGTCAAAGGATTGTGTAAGCGCCACGTTGCCAATCGATACGTTAACATTTCGCCAAAGTGCAGCCGCTAGATGTGGCGCTGTTGAAATATTGGCGTTTGCGTGTATATTTGTATCATCGTGGCGGAGAACTCGTAACTCGGTAACTATGTCAACCTTATCAAGCATGTATTTTTCCATTGGAGGAATGACAAAAGACATCGTATCCGAACTTTCGATAGATGATGTTGGGTAGAATTCCATGACTCGTGTTTCCAAAATGGCAGTTTGGGTCGGTGTAGGGTCCCATAAATGTAGGGAGGTTGGAAGAGCTTCCAATGATTTGACGTATTTGCTCATGATTGTAAATGCCCATCTCACTACTTCTACCCCTTATATAGTCTACGTGTTCAAGTTATCCCTCCTGCGTTTACCCAAGCTTGTTTGCATGTTCTCTCCTAATACATTGATCTGATTTTCAAGTGCTTTCTGCCCTGCCTGAACCCCCTGACTAGCGAGGTCTCGAAGTGCTGGTTTTGCAGCTTCAAATCCCTGTTTAAGCAGTGACCTGCCCATTGGAACTACTCGCTTTAATAGCGATTTTAGAAACCCACCTATTCCACCTCCATGCTGAGTATGATATATACCCAAGTCATTGTTAATAGCGGCTCTATAGAGCTGACGAGTGGATGTGGTGGGGTGGTAGACCTGTCTCATTCTGAAATGTTGTTACACCCATCACTGTCCTTGTATAGCTTTTCTAAGCGCAAATGGAGCACAAAAATCGTGGGATACTGCACAAGGCCATCTTTGATGTACTCCATTGGTAGTTCACTTCCATTTTCATCTGTAAAAACAAACGATACTTCGCTAAACGAGTGAACTGAAAGGGGGTTATAGACGGGATTTTTAAATTCGTGATAGTTGTACCCGTCTTTGGATTCCATTGGGACAATTGCCAGGAGTCTAGCTTGCTTGTCATCAATTATAGAATTTGCCACGATGCTAGAGTATAGGAAGCCCGGAGTGGCTTTATTTGGGAAAGTGAAGACATTAATATTCATCTCATTAAATTCTCCTTTAACGCAAAACCCCAAATAATGTAACAGCTGTGGCTCTTGATCATCTACATAAAAATTTACAGCTCGTTGTAGCTTTAAAACAGCCTGTTCTCCCCCTGCTTTATATTTAAATTCTGGCTTGCTTTTTACTACTTGACTCGTGTCCTCTGTAACTACACCATCTAACCGCTGTTTAATAGCCTTAAGTAGATGGCAGCTATCTGTATAAAATCCAGGGGGGATCGAATACCGTTCAATGACATCTGCTTTCTTTACAAAAAATGTGTTATTTTTGTCGGTAATATTGTAGATTGGAGCATGAAAAACGGCCTTGAGTCCAATTTCATATCCACTGCTAAAATCAATTGCAGATGTAAAATTAGAAACAAAGTTCCCAGGGTTTTGACTAGTAGAGGTTACTGTAATATACCTATCCATGAATGATGGGCTTGGAGGATTGGTGACTCTTCTTGTGCAAAGTTTTTGGCGGTTCGGTGGGTGGTTTCGTGGGCTTGGTTACTGCAGGCTGTGGGTTATAACCTGTAACAAGTTCCTTGGGTATGTCAACAGTTTGTTTTACAGTTGGATCCTCGGCAGATACTAGAATAAAGCGCATTTTCAATATTTCAATAATACTTGTGCTTTTATAGGAAAACAAGGAAAACACACTGGTTAAAATCTACATAATTAAAGAATAAACGGAATCAGTGGTACAACAGTACTGAGAATAGTTTTGATAATAGACCCTCCCTTCTGCACAACCTGTCTGTTCTCTTTCAGTCCTCCGTGAGCAATTTTGCGAATAAAATCGGCGTGGGGCTTTAGTTTGCTTACATGGTGTTGCTTCAGCTTGAGCGGCCCATTAAGAATGTAGCCAAATAAGATCTTTATAGCCTTTCTAATGTTGGGGGTGTTGTTTAGAACAATATTAAACTTTTTTCCTCTCGTCTTTGCCAGCATTTTTAACGCTCCATGATGCGACCTGATGATTAGATGAACACGTTTAGGCATTGTTCTGGCACTGTCACTAAAAGCTCATCTGGTACTCGTGGGTGAAATGATAATAATACAAACTGGAATGGTTTAACGTATTTATAGGCTTCTAGGAGCCTCTGGTAATCAGCCCCCAAAATTTGTCGTCCTAATCGAGAAACTTGAGCAAAATTTCGTTTATTTTTAAACAGCATAAAATATTGACTGTTGTTTGATATCAAGCGATATAGCTCATTATTTAGAAATAAGCTGTGCGTAATAAATATTGTAGTTGTCTGTTTGTGGTGAGACCCTGCAATAAAATGGGTTGCAAGATCACGTGACAGTGACATGATCAGATCATCGCATATCAAGAGTTTAGGTCCTTCGTATTTATCAATAATATCTAACTGAAGCCCGGCAATGAAGGTGATATGGGGGTTCCCTGCTGTATTCCAGTCATTCATGAAATCCTGATAGGCGCCATACATATAAAAAATTTTACGAGGCATAGGTTCAATGAG
>DQKQ01000134.1 GCA_015660615.1 Flavobacteriales bacterium | reverse complement strand
ATTTGCTATAGCTAAATTATGTCGAGCTTCGTTATTAGTAGAGGAGTTACGAAGTGCCGATTTATATGCGTTTACGGCTGCTTCTGGGTCTTGGGATTGTAGGGCGATATTACCCGTGTTATACCATGCGTTAGATTTTAATTTAGAGTTTTCTGAAGAAGCTATAGCTTGTTGAAATGCTGATGTGGCCCCTTCTAGATCTTCAGTTTCCATTAAAGTTCTTCCCAAATTATAGGCAGCGATATCCTCAAACTTTTCTAGTGTGCTCCCGTTACTAAATGAAGTTGTAGCTTCGGAAAACTCACCTGATGAGAACTGAGACACTCCGTTTATAAGATGTCCTTTCAGATCGATAGAAGATTGAGTTTGGCCTAAAACTCCAAGGATAGGTGAGAGTAGGAGTGTAACCGCTAGCTGTATTTTAATATGAATATTCATTTGCGACTTGCGGTATGCGGTATAAATGTCTCTAGTAATACGAGGCACAGTGCGATTAATAGGAATATTTGGAAGCGATGGTCGTAGTCGGTAAACCTCACGTTACTTGTGCGAGTTTTTTCAGCTGAGTTTAATGCGTTAATTATGGGCCCTATGTTCACGAAACTCTTTTTCGCTCGAGTAAAGCTACCATCTCCAGCAGTGGCCGTGGCTACTAGTACCGTTTCGTCCAAACGAGAAACAACCGGTGAGCCATCCGCCCCTTGGATGAATCCCACTTTGCGCCCACTCTTATCGTATTTAGGAATAGGAGCTCCTTCCGGGGTCGCTAAACCTATTATGTGCACGGAAATTCCTTTCTCCCTAGCTCTTGCTGCAGCAGCTACAGGGTCGTCTTCGTGATTTTCACCATCTGTAATAAGTAAAATAGAACGGCTCGATTCAGGTGAATTTTTAAATGCGAGAACACTAACATCTATGGCCTCTCCTAGGGCGGTTCCTTGAATGGATATAAGGTCGGGGCTGATCGTATTTAGGAAAAGTTTAAGGGCGCTATAGTCAGTGGTTAGGGGACATTGAACATATGCCTGGCCTGCGAAAATGACGAGACCTACTCTATCGCTTCCTAATTTAGCAAGCACCCTCTCCACTGTGCGTTTCGCTAAGCTCAGCCTATCCATGCCTAGATCCTCGGCCATCATGCTGTTGCTTATATCTATAGCGATTACGAGGTCTGACCCTTGCGATTCTACTTCCTGTAACTTACTCCCCACTTTTGGACCTAATACCCCCACAACTATCATTGCTATAGCTAAACGCCAAATTAAAAACCTCCAGACCTCCCTACCCATTGATAGCCTCGGAAATGTAGATTCAGCTAATTTCTCTTCAGAGAGCGCAGCCACAGCTTTCATCTTCCACTTTAGATGTATAAGGAAACTTACAGTTGCTATCGGTAAAGCGAAAAGTAATAAAATCAAGTCCTTTCTGTGAAGCTCTACGTGTGGAGCGAACTCATTTACGAATAATACAGCTGCCGTCACAAAAACCCAAAATACTAGTTCCGCGATAAACACCCCCAATACCATGGACTGAAAGGATTTATTATTTCTCGAGTTTAAACTCATGAGATAGATCTTATCACGGTGAATCTCAGAGTTCGTTCTAAAAGAAGAGAAATTAGAGCCATTAAAGCGAAGGGTAGGTAGGCCTCAGTTTTTCTTTGGTATCTCATCACGTTGAAGCGAGTCTTTTCTAAAACGTCAATTTTCGAATAGATGGATTTTAGTTTTTCTTCGTTTGTAGCTCTAAAGTATTTCCCTCCCGTTATTTCTGCGATTTGCATCAGCACATCCTCATCAATTTTCACATCTATCCAGTCATACCTATAAGTACCATCAGGTAAAATTGCTACTGGACTTTTCGCTTTACCAATAGATCCCACGCCTATGGTGTATACACGTATCCCGTTGAGTTCAGCTAACTGTGCAGCGTCTGATGGGTCTATCGCTCCCGCGTTATTTATCCCGTCTGTAAGAAGAATAATAACTCGACTTTTTGCATCAGATTTCCTCAACCTATTTACGGAAGTAGCGAGACCTAATCCTATAGCGGTTCCTCCTTCAAGCAATCCCGTCTCTAATCCACTCACCCCATTTTTCACGATTATATGATCTGAAGTTACTGGCACTTGTGTAAATGCCTCCCCTTCATACGCAACTACACCTATTCTATCATGAGGGCGTTCGTTTATAAAATCGACGGCTACTGATTTTGCTTGTTCAAGCCGATTGGGCTTAAAATCCATACTTAACATAGACGCAGAGACATCTATAGCTAAAACCAAATCTATCCCCTCATTCGTCATATCCTCCACACTATTTGAAGACTGAGGGCGGGCGATAGCAATAGCGAGTAATGCTATAGCAAAAGTTCTCAGTGCGAAAGGGGTTTCTGAGATCCAAGATCTTACTAGGTCAGGAAATAGATCTTTTTTCACTATTGTAAAGGAAACGAAAGCGAATAAAGTGCCAAATCGCCTCGAACCAACAGTTCTGAGTATAGTGTACCCTACTGCAAGGAGCATTAAAAGAAGTGCCCAAGGACGTTCCCATAGGTAAAGATTATTCACCAATAATGCGATAGCTCCTGACGCTGTCAGGGCAATTAAATGTATAGGTAGAACTTGTTTCACGATTCGGGATTTTCCATTGTATTTTCAACAAATTCAATGCAAGTTTTGATCACCTTAATGTGATCGTCTGTCCTCGCTGTGTGTTTAGCGAATTTAATTTTATCGCCTAATCTCAAAGCACTTATGAGATTACTCTTATCAGACTGCGAAATATCAAGTAAATCAATCTGAGCAGCCGCTTCTCTCGTCGTGCTTTCCAGCGACGAAATTGAGAATCGCGCGTCTATGTATGTCCTGATGATCTCGCTGAGCTGAACGTGAAATGATTTGGCCTCCCCTTTAGTCCAGCCCTTTCTTTCTTCGAGCTCCCTCAATTTTTCAAGTGCCGTAATATGTGGAGGTATGTCTGGGACTACCATTTCTATTTCTACACGTTCCTTTCTCTTAACTTTCTTAAGTAAATAGATTAATCCTAGAGCGAACAAGAGTGCCGCCAACACCTTTAACACGTAAGGAGCAGCTTTCTCTATCCTATCCCAGAATGTCCATTCTATCTTTATTATTTCAGCGGCGGGCATCATTTCCGGAGCTTCACCTGTTCGAGTTGGCACCACTTGAATCATAACTGGAGCAGATTTTTCGCCCATAACTTCTATTTCAGGGATAACTACGTAACCTGAATCCCATGCCGTAACTACCCATGATTGTTCCACAATCATATCCCACTGGTCAGGGTCGTCTTTTTGTGGTAGTATGGTGTCGATTTTACTTGTGGATAGAATCTCTAAACCACCGGGTATGGTATCCTCCCAGATAGGCCATCCTGTACTTTTCTCACCTAACTCAAGTCCTAATCTCAGTGTGATAGTAGCTCTTTCACCCCAAGATATTCTTCCAGTATCTGAAATCATTTCCAGGTCGGAGGGGATAGTGTGTAATGAACTTTGGGCTACGCATTTGCTTATATCCATTAAATTAAACCCCCAGCCGCCTCCCAAGACTACAATTACCCCTATAGTAAGTCGCAATATGTATGATGACTTATCCACGGCGATCGAATAATTGCATTAACGGTTTTACATAAGGCAGATCAGTTCGTATCGTCGTCGAATCGATACCTGCTAGAGCAAACGCTCGTTTTAAGCTATCAGACCGCTCTAGCTCACTAGCTCTGTACCTAATTCTGTCTTTCTTAGATCCAGTTCTCATCCATTTTGTTTCTCCACTTTCATGATCTTTCAAAGGCAACCATCCCACGTCTGGGATATCTAAATCAATAGGATCTTCTATTTTTAGGGCTACGAAATCGTGCTTTCTCCCTGCTCGTTTAAGCAGGTCTTCATATCCTGAATCTCTGAAATCACTTAGCAGGAATGAAACGGTCCGCTTCTTCATTGCCGAGAGGAAATGATCTAACGCATTCGTGATATCTGTTCCTTTACCTTCTGGCTTAATTTCGATGATTTCACGAATTATTCTAAGTACGTGAGACCTGCCTTTTTTCGGGGGGATAAATTTTTCGATGCGGTCGGAGAAAAGTATGGCTCCTACTTTATCATTATTCCCCATTGCGCTAAAGGCAAGTACAGCTGCCAATTCCGTAATACGATCTCTCTTGCTTACACCCTTCGTTCCACCTTCAATAGAACCACTTATATCTGCTAATATAAAGACGGTCAACTCACGCTCTTCTTCAAAAACTTTAACATAGGGAGTACCCATTCGCGCGGTAACATTCCAATCAATCGACCTCACCTCATCTCCGTGCTGGTATTCGCGATTCTCGCTGAATGCCATTCCTCGACCCTTAAAAGCACTTGCGTACTCGCCAGAGAAAATCTTGTCGCTCAACCCACGGGTTTTTATCTCCACGCGTCTTACTTGTTTCAGAAGTTCAACTGTATCCATTAAGGTACTATCACGCTATCCATTATCTCAGTTACAATTTGTTCTTGAGTAATATTTTCTGCCTCTGCTTCGAAAGTAAGACCTACTCTATGTCGCATAACATCCATAGCTACGGCTCTAACATCTTCAGGAGTTACATACCCACGATGATCCATAAATGCGTGTGCTTTAGAAGCTAACCCAAGTCCTATACTCGCCCTGGGAGAGGCCCCGAAAGATATCAATTCTGTTAAATGACCGAGTCCTACATTTTCAGGTGAGCGTGTTGCGAAAACAAGGTCGATAATATATTTCTCGACTTTTTCGTCTAAGTATATTGCTCTAACTAGATCTCTAGCTTCGAGGATTTGTTTCGTTGTAACTACTGCTGAAGGTTTCGGCAGACCTTCTACAGTCATGTTAGCTCTTAATATCTTTTGTTCTTCATCCTTTGTAGGGTATCCTATAACCACTTTAAGTAGGAATCTATCAACTTGCGCTTCTGGAAGGGGATATGTTCCTTCCTGTTCTACAGGATTCTGTGTTGCAAGAACTAAGAAAGGATTAGGTACTTCGAAAGTCTCATTTCCTATAGTAACCTGCCTTTCCTGCATCGCTTCAAGTAGAGCACTTTGCACTTTAGCAGGAGCTCTATTTATCTCATCTGCCAATACAAAATTCGCAAAAATAGGTCCCTTCTTTACCTTAAAACTTTCCTCACGTGGATTATAAATCATCGTTCCCACTACGTCAGCAGGCAGCAGGTCAGGAGTAAACTGTATCCTTGAAAACTGAGCATCTATGGTTTGACTCAAGCTGTTTATCGCGAGAGTCTTAGCAAGCCCTGGTACTCCTTCCAGTAGAACATGCCCATTCGCTAGCAAACCTATAAGGAGTTTGTCGACCATCTCGGTTTGTCCTATAATGGTCTTACTCATCTCAAGACGAATTAGATCAGTTACCCTGCTAGCTTTCTCTATTTTCTGGTTTAAAGCTTGTATATCAAGGGAGTTGCCAGCTGTTTCACTCACATTCTCAACTCCTTCAATCGCCACAT
>DQKQ01000260.1 GCA_015660615.1 Flavobacteriales bacterium | reverse complement strand
GTTGCTGAAGGGTTTGGAGTGGCCGTCAACGGTATGTTCAATATTCACCTAGGCTTATTCATCGCTCCCACAGCGGTACTCGTAATGATTGCAAAGAAGGTCCCAGCTGCCCCTGCATTATTTATTGGTGTCCTGTTCGGGGCACTTACAGCAGTGATATTCCAACCTGATGTGATAATGATTGTCGCAGGTGGAGATTTAAACTTTGCTGCAGCATCTTATGTAGCATCTATGAAAGCTATGGCGGTAGACACAGCATACGTAACTGGCAACGCTCTTGCTGACGAACTCTTGACTGCGGGAGGAATGAAAGGCATGATGAATACCATTTGGCTTATCATCTGCGCGATGACTTTCGGAGCAGTGTTGCAAGCAGCGGGCATGTTAGAGCGCATAACGGCCGCACTTCTTGCTGGAGTAAACAGCGTATTTGGACTCATAAGCCGCACGGTAGGAACCTGCATAGCTTTCAACATCCTCGCTTCTGACCAATACATAGCTATCGTAGTTCCCGGAAAGATGTTCAACGAAGCGTTCGAAGACAAGGGTCTTGCTCCAGAAAACCTTAGCCGCACCTTAGAGGATGCTGGTACTGTTACATCTGTGCTTATTCCCTGGAATACTTGCGGAGTAGCCCAAAGCGGAATCCTAGGTGTCGCCACCCTTGCATATGCCCCATACTGCATCTTTAATTGGGTTAGTCCTATTATGTCTTTAGTTGTAGCAGGGATTGGTTATAAACTGAAATATAAAGATGGGGATCGCCGCTAAAAATAGCGAACCTCAGGACGCTATTGAAGACCACATTGTGATTCGCGGAGCCAGAGAAAACAATCTCTGTGAGGTCGATTTAGTGATTCCAAGAAATAAACTAGTTGTTTTTACAGGGGTAAGCGGGTCAGGTAAGTCCAGCCTCGCTTTCGACACCATTTACGCTGAGGGATCACGTCGCTACCTCGAAACATTATCTACCTACGCAAGGCAATTTATCGGAGGTTTAAAACGCCCCGATGTTGAGGGAATTACCGGTCTTAGCCCTGTGATTTCAATAGAACAAAAAACAGTCACTCGCAACCCAAGGTCGACAGTAGGAACGGTAACAGAAGTTCACGATTTTCTCAGACTGCTATACGCTCGGGCAGCTAACGCATACTCATTAGAGACAGGCGAAGCAATGGTAAGGTTTACAGACGAGCAGATTTGTGAAAGCATAGAAAAGCGTTTTAGTAACACAAAGCTTCTTCTCCTCGCCCCTTTAGTTAGAGGAAGAAAAGGTCATTACCGAGAGCTTTTCGACAAAGTTCGAAAACAGGGATATGTGAGGGCGAGAGTAGATGGCGAGGTTGTTGAGCTAGACTCTGGTTTTAAAGTTGATAGGTATAAGGTTCACGATATAGAATTAGTAATAGATAGAGTAATCGTGGGTGGAGATAGTAAGCGACTTGCGAATTCTGTGAAAACAGCTCTGAGTTTAGGGAAAGGTTCTATGTCCATACTTGAGCACGGAGTAATAAACCCTAAACCAGTTCACTTCTCTCGGAATCTGATGTGTCCCACTACAGGACTTGCATATCCTGATCCAGAGCCCAACCTTTTTTCTTTCAACTCACCCTACGGCGCTTGTCCCACCTGTAATGGATTAGGCCAGGTAACCGAAGTTGACATTGAGCTCGTTTTCCCAGACCCGAATAAAAGCGTACGAAAAGGTGGTATAGCTCCACTTGGCGCATTAAAAAGTAATAAAACTTCAAATATTATTGAGGCTTTATTAGCCACAGAAAAAGTAAAACCCACAACTGCAGTTGGAGATCTCAGCGAAGAACTTATAGGGAAGATATTGTATGGCACTGTGGATTTAATCATGGTACCGAGTCGATTTGGCCCAAAGAATGAAGGAGTAAAGTTCGAAGGAATAGTAGCTGTAATTGAGAAATCAGCCACCCGCACAACCTCTGCACCGCTGAAGAGATGGGCACATCAGTTTATGCATAAAATCCCATGTACGGGATGTGGAGGAACTCGCCTTAAAGATATTAGTCGTCAGTTTAGAATCGCTGAAAAAGACATTTCGGAACTCGGAGCCATGGATTTTAATGCGCTACAAAGTTGGTTCGAAGGAGTCGAAGATACGCTTTCCAAGAGACAACAAACCATAGCCCGTGAACCCCTAAAGGAAATACGTTCAAGAATAGGTTTTATGATAGATGTGGGACTTGGATACCTCAGTTTAGATCGCCCATCACGCTCCCTCTCAGGTGGAGAAGGCCAACGCATACGTCTCGCAACCCAGATCGGGTCCAGTCTCACAGAAGTTCTATACATCTTAGATGAACCCTCCATAGGCCTGCACTCTCGCGACAACTATCGCCTAATAAAATCTCTGAAAGCACTACGCGATGCAGGAAACTCCATTATCGTAGTTGAACACGACGAAGAAATGATGCTCGCTTCTGATCACCTCGTGGATATAGGTCCTGGTGCCGGAGTCAACGGAGGACGCATAGTTACCGAAGGACCTCCATCTGCCCATTTATCCTCAGAATCACTCACGGCTCAGTATCTCACTGGAGCGAAGAGAATCGAAATACCTAAAAGACGCCGCAAAGGATCCCGAAAGAAACTCATACTTTCAGGCGCTTCCGGCAACAACCTAAAGGATGTAACCTTCACCCTCCCACTTGGCACATTCACCTGCATAACCGGTGTTTCAGGTAGCGGAAAGAGTTCCCTAATAAACCACACCCTCTACCCAGCCCTCCAGAACTACCTCCACGAGCCTATTCGTACACCACTGACTTTTAGTGAAATTAAAGGACTCAAGCACCTTGATAAGGTTATCTCAATAGACCAAACCCCAATTGGCCGTACCCCACGTTCTAACCCCGCCACGTACACAGGTATTATGGATCACATCCGTAAACTCTACACTTACCTACCTGAAGCACGCATACGCGGATATAAACCTGGCCGCTTCTCTTTTAATGTCGTAGGAGGGAGATGTGAAGACTGTAAAGGTGCTGGAGTTAGAACCGTAGAGATGAACTTCCTACCTAACGTACACGTTGCATGTGATGCATGTGCGGGCCGTAGATTCAATCGCGAAACCCTTGAAGTCAGATACAAGAGCCGATCTATATCGGACGTCTTAGATATGACCATTGACGAAGCTACCCCTTATTTTGAAGCCTACCCGAAAATAAAGCGCATACTGTCCACCCTCAAAGACGTGGGGCTTGGATATATAACCTTAGGGCAACCCTCTACAACACTATCAGGTGGCGAAGCTCAACGGGTTAAACTAGCATCAGAACTCGCGAGAGTTAGCACAGGGAACACTCTGTATATCCTTGACGAACCTACAACTGGACTCCATTTCTCTGATGTCCAAATGCTTATCGACGTCCTCAACAGACTCACCGACTCCGGTAATACTGTCTTGGTTATCGAGCATAACTTAGACGTAATTAAGGTGGCCGATCACGTAATCGACCTCGGCCCTGAAGGAGGAAATGGAGGAGGAGAAATTCTCGCTTTTGGCACTCCTGAAGAGGTCGCTACATCACCTGAAAGCTTTACGGGGCAGTATTTGAAGAATGTGCTGAGTTAATAAACTTAACTTGTATTATTGAAAAACTTATAATAGAAGAATACTCATGATTTCTTCACTAAGTTTGATGAATGTCAAAAAATTTAAAACACAGAACTTGGGCTGAGATAATGTCGAAAGACAGTTGGTCTATATTCAAGATTATGGGTGAGTTCGTAGAGGGGTATGAAAAACTTCAAAGAATCGGGCCGTGCGTTTCAATCTATGGTTCATCGAGAACAGGACCTAACACACAGATTTATAAGGATGCCCAAAAGGTAGCCCACCTTCTCTCGGAAGCTGGCTACGGAGTGATTACGGGAGGAGGCCCCGGCGTTATGGAAGCGGGAAATAGGGGTGCTCACGAGGCGGGCGGGCCTTCAGTAGGACTGAACATAGAGCTACCTTTCGAGCAGCACGACAACCCGTATATAGACCGTGATAAAAGTATCGACTTTGACTACTTTTTCGTTCGTAAAGTGATGTTCGTCAAATACAGTCAGGCTTTCGTAGTGATGCCAGGCGGATTCGGAACTTTAGACGAGTTTTTCGAAGCTCTCACTCTAGTACAAACAGGTAAACTCGACAAGCGCCCCATTATTCTATATGGATCTCACTTTTGGGGAGGGCTCTTAGATTGGTTCAGAGATATTTTACTTACTGAGTTTAAAACGATTTCCGATCATGACCCTGATGTTCTGCATGTTGTAGATACTCCTGAGGAGGCTGTAAAGGTCATAACCAACTATCACTCTAAAGTTGAGCTGAAACCTAATTTCTAAAGTGATGAAAAACAGCATTTTATCTACAGTTGCTTTTGTCATTACTGCTCAACTCATTAGCATTGTTGCTTCATCCCAGACACAGCTGGATTCTCTTCCTTATACACCAGAGACATATTTATCCACTTATGAAGCACTCGATAACTGGTCGCCTTTGAATGTAGATGAAATGTGGGACGTTCCTATTGTCCCACTTAACCTCGAGTTCGACTTTCCATGTTTCGGGGATTTCGCCACCCCTGGCGAAATCAGACTAACAGATATCGGAGCTGGGATAGAAGTTTTTGGTGACAATGGCGAATTCCATCTTTTTAACTCTTCAACAGTGTCTATTAGCGATATCTTAAACGTTGCAGCTACTGACACGTCGATTACTGAGGGAAGTACTCATAGGTACGTTACGGTGGGTACGGCTCCGAACAGGATTTTTAAATTGGAGTTTAATAACGTGGGTTTCGATTACGAAATGGCTTTGACAGGATTGGCACCATCGAGAGCTCATTTTCAGATTTGGCTTTACGAAGTCGGAACGATAGAATATCATTATGGCCCAAATACGGTCACGGACTTAGAAGCAATCGATTACTGGCCTAAACCAAGTTCTGGGATTTCGAGTTACTGGGATTTCGATGAATTCATGGCCTACTTCATGTGGTCAAGCGGTGATGCCGACGATCCAGAGTATCCACTATTCTTCAATGTAGAATTCGACTCCCTCAATATAAGCCCCGCCTTCGATGGTTGGGATGCTTGGCCTATTGATGGTATAGTGTATAAGTACACTTATAATTTCGAAAATACCTGCATAGAGGATATAGTACCTGACGGCATTATCAACGTCGATGATATTCTTGCTATTTTAGTACAGTTCGGGTGTTTCTTCGGGTGTGATTTCGATCTTAACGCAGATGGCGCTGTTACGGTAACTGACGTTTTGATGGTTTTAGCCGTCTTTGGATCACCTTGTCCTACTTAGTCTATTTAAACTGAAATAATGACATGGTAATGTGTCATGGTGGCAGAGTTTTGTTGGAGCTAAAGTGATGGCATAAGAATTGACTAAGAGCGGGCATAATACAAAATAACAAATAGCCCCATGGCCACTTCATCAAAAACAAAAACTAAGAAGGGAAGTATCAACGTAACTACGGAAAATATTTTTCCGATTATAAAGAAATTCCTATACAGCGACCACGAGATTTTTCTTCGTGAGCTAGTTTCTAACGCGGTTGATGCAACACAGAAGCGCAAGACGATGTCTAAATCTGGCGATGTTGTTGCTTTCAAAAACGATAACCCTCAGGTTCACGTGACTTTAGATAAGGATGCGAAGACGATCACCATTAGCGATAAAGGTATAGGGATGACTGCCGAGGAGATTGATAAGTATATAAACGAAATCGCTTTCTCTGGCGCTACCGAATTCCTCGACAAATACAAGGACGACGACGCAAAACAAGCTATTATAGGTCACTTTGGGCTGGGATTTTACTCATCCTTCATGGTTGCAGAAAGAGTCGATATTATCTCTAAAAGTGCTAAGAAAGGTTCTAAAGCTGTAAAGTGGAGCTGTGACGGTTCTCCTGATTACACAATAGATCCAACCAAGAAAAAGGAGTCCGGAACAGATATAGTTCTTCACATAGCTGAAGATTCTGTTGAATTCTTAGAGGACGAAAGACTAGGAGGAATTCTGAATAAGTACTGCAAGTTTATGCCTGTAGAGATCGTCTTTGGCACTCGCTCTGTTCAAGAAGAAGATCCTTCAGGCGAAAAGGACGAAGAAGGAAAAGTGAAGAAGGTAAGCGTTGAGGTTCCTAATATTCTTAACAACACAGATCCCGCTTGGATGAAGAAGCCTGCAGATCTTACTGATGATAATTACTCTGAATTCTACCGCGAGCTCTACCCCATGAATATGGAGGATCCCCTCTTCAATATTCACCTAAACGTTGACTTCCCATTCAATCTCACAGGAATTCTGTACTTCCCTCCTCTTAAAAAGACGATGGAACTACAAAAAAATAAGATACACCTTTACTCTAACCAAGTATTTATCACAGATAATGTAGAGAACATCGTTCCTGACTTCCTTACTATGCTCCACGGAGTTATCGATTCTCCAGATATTCCACTTAACGTAAGCCGCTCATACCTTCAGGAAGACGCTAATGTGAAAAAGATATCAGGGTACATTTCTAAAAAGGTCGCAGACAGACTAGCTAGTATGTTTAAAAACGACAGAGAGTCGTTTGAGAAGCAGTGGGATGATTTGAGAATATTTGTTGAATACGGAATTCTAACTGACGAGAAGTTCTCAGAGCGATCAAAAAAATTCTATCTATATAAGGACACTGACGGCAAGTGCATGACTCATGATGAGCTAATCGCTGCAGTGGGTGAGTCTCAAAAAGATAAGTCTGGCAAAATAATTCTGCCTTACACATCTGATGCTTCAGCTCAGCACACTTTCGTTAAGGAGGCAACTGACAGATCGTACAAAGTTCTCGTGATGGAGGGACCCCTTGCAGCTCACGTTGTAGGTAAGTTAGAACAAACCCACTCCGATGTTCAATTCAAGCGTGTAGATTCAGAAATAATAGAGAATCTAATCGAGAAAGATGAGGAGACAACAAGCTTGCTTGATGAAAAGCAGCAAGAGGTATTAAAGCCCATCATTCAAGGGGCGTTCCCTGAAAGTGGCTATGACCTTAAGTTCGCTGCTATGTCACCTACTTCAGCTCCATTTGTCATCACGCGTAGTGAGTGGATGCGTCGAATGAAAGAACAACAAGCGGTTGGTGGAGGCGGATTCCAAATGTTTGGAGATATGCCTGAGAAGTACGATGTTACTATAAACTCTAACCATCCTCTAACAACTCAGCTATTGAAAGAGAAAGATGAAGCAGTTCGATCTACGACAGTTAGATATGCTGCGGATTTAGCTCGTCTTTCTCAGGGGATTCTCGAAGGTGAAGACCTCGCTGCATTTATTGAGCTTGGATTTAAGAACTTACAGTCATGAATAGAACATTATCTTAGCTGGTGCTAGTTATTAATTAGATATAGTATTTAAATAATTTCAAAAAGAGAACTATGGCTGGATTTGGGAAATGGGTTGGTGGAGCTATAGGTTGGGCCTTAGGAGGTCCTATAGGGGGGATATTAGGGTATCAAGTAGGCAAATTCTTCACCTCAGGCATTCAGATTAATGAAGAGGGTAGTCGAGGAGCTTATCAAGGTCATGGAGCCACTCGTGGTGGTGATTTCGCTATGGCTCTAGTGGTTCTTAGCGCAGCGGTGATGAATGCTGATGGCAAAGTCCTTAAGTCTGAACTCGAATTCGTGAAGAAATTCTTTAAGTTGAATTTCGGTGACGATATGGCGGATCAGCTTCTACTTCTTCTGCGCGAGGCTCTCAAACAGCATGTCGATGTTAGGGGCGTTGCAGCCCAAATCCGTACTAACATGGATCACCCTAAGCGTCTCCTACTACTTCAATATCTGTACGGGATTGCTAAGTCAGACGGAAACGTCGATAAGAGTGAAATTGATTTAATTCGCACCATAGGTCGCCACTTAGGTATCAGCGCTAAGGATATTACCAGCATAGAAGAACCATTTAACACAGGCTCAGCAAATCCTTATAAAGTTCTTGAGATATCTAAAGATTGTTCAGCCTCTGATGTAAAAAAAGCTTATCGCAAGCTTGCAATTAAGTTCCACCCTGATAAAATAGGTGACCTAGGAGAGGGCCCTAAGAAACAGGCAAAAGAGAGGTTCCTACAAGTTCAGAGTGCATACGAAGAGATAAAAAAAATTAGAGGATTTAAATAGGTATTGTATACTAGGTCTTATATTGTGCTCTTACTTTTAAATTTTACTCTATGATGACTTTTCGAACGGGAATTATGACGCTGTCCATTATATTAGGACTTCAAGTAATAGCGCCTAATAATGTTGATGCTCAGCTTTTTAAAAGAAAAAATAAAAAGGAGACTGCTGAAAAGGGTGATAAATCTGATGTGAAATCAATTTCGAAGATTACAAAAGATGCAGAGCAGTTCGAGGGACTGTTCACAATGTATCGCGATACTGTTACAGGTGAGTCTTGGATGGCTATTCCTGAGGAATCTTTAAAGAAAGAGTTTATTTACTTTTCTCAGGTAGAGGATGGGGTTTTGCAAACAGGTAATTTCCGTGGAAGCTACCGATCTAGCAAAATCATTACCTTCCATAAGCACTTTGATAGAATTGAAGTTCACCAAGAAAACACTTCATACTATTTCGATCCAGAAAGTCCACTTTCACTTGCAGAACACGCGAACATCAACACTCCCATTCTTGCAAGCTTAGAAATTATTGCGAAAGAGGGTGATGACTCAATATTCTTAATCTCTGGAGACGCTCTATTCTTAAGCGAAAATATCGCTATGATTAAGCCGCCATCTCGCCCTGGAAGAAAGAGTTCTCTTGGGAAACTTTCGAGTAAAAAGACAAAAATCACACACTTCAATATCTACCCTGAGAACCTAGAAGTAAGAGTTGACTACGTTTATGACAACGCTAATCCATCTGTTCACGCATCGGCACTTACAGATTCTCGCTACATAACTGTTGGCTACCGTCACGCTCTTATGAATATGCCAGAGGACGGATTCACACCACGTAAAGATGATGCAAGAATTGGTTTCTTTATGACGCAGGTAAATGACATGACATCTACTGATTTAACGCCGTGGAAAGATATGATACACCGGTGGCGCTTAGAAAAGAAGGATTCGTCAGCGGCACTTTCAGAGCCCATTAAACCCATTACATGGTGGATAGAAAACACAACGCCTTATGAATTTCGTGACTACATCAAGACTGGTGTTGAGAAATGGAATCTTGCCTTCGAAAAGATTGGATTTAAGAATGCGATCGTTGTGAAAATCCAACCTGACGATGCCACTTGGGAAGCTGGAGATATACGATACAACGTTCTAAGATGGGCCGCCTCACCTTCAGTACCCTTTAGCGGTTACGGCCCCAGCTTCGTCAACCCGCGCACAGGAGAGATTTTAGGCGCTGATGTTATGCTTGAGTTTGCAGGCATGACACGTAGACTTTGGAAATCTGAGATTTTTAAAACCAGCGAAAACAATGGAGGCTCGAATGATGAGAAAACCGCCCGTGAAAAAACAGCTGAGATGATCAACCGTTGCGAAGCCGGGGACATGATGAATCGAAACTCTATGTTCACATTAACCGCTATGAAAACTTTATCATACAATGATGAAGAGCACATTGAGTTTACAAGACAAACTTTACACCGCCTTTCTCTTCACGAAGTAGGTCATACGCTAGGCTTGAGTCACAATATGCACGCTTCTACTATGCTTAGCCCAGATGAACTTAAGGATGCTGACAAGGTAGCAGAAAACGGAATGTGTAACAGTGTGATGGAATATCCAGCTATAAACTTTACACTTAACCCTGAAGATTTAACCCTCTACTATGATGACTCTCCAGGCCCATATGACTACTGGACCATAGAGTACGGCTACAGCACAGGTCTCGCAGATATTGCGGCAGAAAATGCTCGATTAGAGGGAATCCTCTCTAAATCTAACTCTCCCCTACTCCAGTTTGGTAACGACGCTGATGACATGCGAGGTTCGGGTAAAGGAGTTAACCCAGACGTAAACATCTATGATCTTTCAAGCGATCCTGTTGCATACGCTTCTGAAAGGTGTGAACTGGTAAATCACTTGCTTCCTCAAATAGTTGAGAAACATTCAGGATTGGGATCAAGTTTCGAAGAAGTACGTACAGCATATTACTCCCTCACTGGCGAATATGCTATTCAGCTGCGTGTTATGACTCGCCAAATTGCCGGCGTACGTTACGACCGTTCTGGGCCAGCTAACATAGGTGACGGTAAACCATACACACCTGTTTCACTAGATGACCAAAAAGCAGCTCTTGAAGCACTCTCGAAATACGCTTTTGCTCCCGATGCCTTTGATGCTGCAAGTAGCACATACCGTTATTTACAAGCCCAGAGAAGAGGCTTCGGCTTTTTCGGTAGCCCAGAGACTCCCCAAATTCACGCCAGAGTACTTTCTGCACAACGAGCAGCACTCGACCACTTACTCCACCGCAATGTCCTCAGAAGGCTCACAGACGTCTCGCTTTACGGAGGAGAATACGATCTGTCTTCATACTTAGGCGACTTAACAGACGACATCTTTAAAACAGATCTTCGCACATCTGTAAACACATTCCGCCAAGGAATTCAAATTGCATATACGGAATCTTTAATAAACGCTTTAGATCCAGACAAGAAATACGACAGGATCTCTCGCGGAGTAATCATATCTGAGCTGAATCGTATAGACAAGTTTGAGAGTGGAGCACATTCACCTGATGCTCTCACAAAAGCTCACAGGTTTCACGTCAAATTCCTGATAGAACAGGCTTGGAAGGATTAATAAATGCTGTCAATATTGAAAAATATTAGTAAAATCTTTGCGATTCTTGCGCTGTTTTTTACTCACAACCCTTTTCAATCCCAAACCTTTACACCAGAATTAAAAAAAGAAATTAGGGCCCCAGACAATTGGGAAATTCTATATAAAATTGTAGCTGACGATAAAGGTCTACAATCAGAAATAATGGAGGCTTATCGAGTAGACGAATACGCTAAGCTTCTAAAGGTTTATAAATGGTTTGAGAGATGTGAAGAGGATTGGCGTAGTAAAGCCGAGGTTTTAGAGCTCCCGCCTTCAGCTGCTTTCATTCCTCTTATGCTCTATGGAAGATTCGAGCATGAAAAGTGTGACTGTGATAAATCAGCCCGTTCGTTAAAGTCCTTGCAGTCTCTTAATAATCAAGAACTACTTCCTGGTCTTAAAGTACTTTTTATAGATAGTCAAATTGAAGATGAATTCGAATTCTTTCTTCAAGAATTAAGCATCGTAATTAGATTAATCGAGAACTTCGACCTTAACAATCCAAGCGCTATCTTAAAATCTCACCTTGTGAAAAAAGGCGAGACACTGTACCGATTATCAGTAATATACGGCGTTACCGTATCTGATATTCAATCTGCCAACAATCTCGGCACAAGCACACATATAACTTTCGGTAGTTTAATCACTATTCCAGAGTAGCCAAGGTGACTACCAATAAATTTCACGAGCCTAGTCACACCGCCCTATTTCTAATTCTACTCGTAGGTATACTCTACCATACTGCTTTAATTAAATTTTTTAAGGTCGAGAAAGCACAGGTATCAAAGGAAGTGGCATATGAAGAGGAAATCGTCAACCAGGAAATTGTATATGAAATAGAGTACATCGGTGACTCCTTACCTGAAGTTGAAGATGAAATCGCGATCGCGATCGCGATCGAACCAGCACTTGAACTCGATAAAACACCCGTTCTAAAAACCAATCTTTGGCGTCCTGACTATGACACCTGTAGTGTGAATAATTTAGCAAAGGAGAAAAAGATTTCAGGAAGC
>DQKQ01000195.1 GCA_015660615.1 Flavobacteriales bacterium | reverse complement strand
TTCCATTCTTCGTTTTTGTTATTTCGCCTACAAGTTCTTCGCCTGAGACCAATCTTATTAATCGAATTTCCATTTTATTTCTCCTATTTATTTTTGTTAAGGTTATATTATATCACAGTTTGTGACGTTTGTAAAGGTTTATTTTCACTTATTTTCATATTATACTATTGACGTTAATGTGGCATGCATCCAGAACCGGCTGAATCGCCTGTAAGAATGTCTTTTCAAACTGCAGCTCATAATCCACATATTGATGTAATCCAAACTCTTCTGGTAAGAAATCTATATAAGATATCACATTCTCGTCGATAGGGTTGGGCATGGTCAAATAAGTGTACTTAATCTTCTCTGCTGCACCTATCCTCTGGTTAATCAAACCTAGGTCATCACACATGTTATTATGTAAGATACTACCTCTGACGTGAATAGGTGTGCCAGACTTATATGGGACTGCTGAGGCAAATGCTTCGCTCGAACCGAGGATATCTGCAAGGAGTGTATTATCTGCAGCCGCGTCGTCCTGACTATGGATCCACTTCTTGATGTTTGATACACCCTTCGGAGAACTCACTTCTTCTGCTGTAAAGCCCATAAAGTTTGCCTTGAAGTTATTTATGTAGTCTACTACCTCGTGTTTATCTTTATCTATAATGACTTTGAACACGTCCTTTAACGCATCACGGCATTTCTCTGGTGTAGACGACTTAATTGCTTCGATGCCCATTATCTTTAATCTTGGTTGGGCATATCGAACACCCTCATTATCGTGCACGTTTAGGATGTATCGCTTCTTGGCGGTCCATATTCCTTTGTTCGCAATGACTTCTCGTTTCATGACCATCTTATTTTCGCTACCACCTAGTACTGTAAATAGCTCATCGTAACCCTCGGCCAACCATTCTTCTAACTTCTCGCTTGCTCCACTCAACCATGAAACAGTATCGGCCGGGGGATTGTCTCCGGTTGCAGCCTTAAGCAATGGATGCATGTTGACATACAGCGAGTCAGTGTCAATTGCGACGATGTAGTCTACCCCTGATGTCTGGCATGCTTGGTTGAGGCGTTTATTGAGCACATTCTCGGCCCATTTAATTGTTAACTGACCAGTCACTGTAACTGCTCTTGCAATCCTAAGATCAAAGTATCTGAAGAATCTATTACCGATAGCTCCATATAGAGAGTTCAGTAGTAGTTTCAACGTCATTTGCTCGTTGTCTAGACGCTGGGCTAGCTTCACTAGAGCAGGGGTACTACTCTTCTCAATCGCATCTTTCAGCTGAAGCATCTCAGATTTTATTCTAACACGGTCAGCATACATTTCTTCAACCAGGGCAGGAACGACTCCTCGTATTCCAGTATTGAAACACTGTCCAGTAGCGGCAACACATGTAGCCTGTTCAGGATCATTTTTTACGATGGCCGGAGTATTTAATATTGTATCAACATCTATGTTCTGGTTCGTATTACGATTATTGTTTATTGTCTCTGGTGACATATTATATTGCATAATAATGGATGGATACAGTGAGTTCAAGTCAAATGACACCACTGAGTCATACATAGCCGGAATAGGTTCCTTCACATAACCACCTTCAAATTGGACTCGAGGGTGGTTCTTAACGGTTGGGACGCAGATGTTATTCGCATATAGTGTACGATATAGGATTGAGTCCCACATTACTGTGGTCCCGAGTGTGTCACTATAGTTAACCCCAGCCCTGTATGCCATTGATACAGCAATTGCAATCAAGCCAAGTTTCTCTTCCATTCGGACAACTAGGTGAACGTCTTTAATGTTATAGTCAATAAACTTTTGATAGTCATTCTTATATAGTGCATCAAGTGAGCCGTGCTCTTCATATGATATCTTCTTCTCACCAAGTACCACATATGCTACGTGATTCAGTTTATATGATTCTTGAGCTCCGTACTGGTTGGCGAACTTCTTAAAGATGTCGATATAGTCTAATTGCTCAATGCCTACGATTTCAACTGCTTCAGAATTCATGTAATCACTTTGGACAAATTTATACGGAGATAGCCTCTCGGGTGGAATGTTGTAATCATTTAATCGCTTGAGGCGGTTAACAATATATGGCATATCATATCCACCACTGTTCCAGCCTGTAATAATGTCCGGATAGTCTGCTTCCCACCAATCCAAGAATTGTTCAAATAGGTTGACTTCATCTTTACAGTGGAAATATTGTATTTTTAGGTCATCGTTAATAGTTGACTCAACGGAATACTTAGAATTGCCATGGCCCCAGACGACATATGTATCAGATAGGGAGGACTTAACTGTTATGGATAGGACCTCGCGAGCGGCTTCGCGGGGGTATGGGAAGCCATCACTAGAGTCTGTTTCGATGTCGATCGTGACAGTATTGATTTTCTCTATATCGTATTCGAGGTCTGCATTGTCATATGGGATAAAGTAAGAACCATTGATGTATGAAATTACAGGTCTATTCAATCCTTGTAAGTCTAGGTCATTGTGTTTGAGTTTATATTGCGTGGTATTTATACCCTTCTCTACAACTCGAGCCATTCTTTGGCCCCTCATATCGTGCCATTGCTCGGTGTTGTATAGCTCATCCCACTTCTTATGCATTCCGACTGGATACCAAAGTGATGGACGATATTGTACGTGTTTTGTGAATCTTTTGCCTGACGCGGTTACGCCACGGACTCCAAGGGTGTTGCCTAGCTCGCCTGTGAAACCTAGACGTTTGACACTAGTGTAAAATTGTTTCATGTAGCTTCTTTCTCATTTAATTTCTGTATAGTATATATTATATCACACTTTACGGTGTTTGTAAAGGTTTATTTACACTTTTATGTACCAAAAAGTGTAACAGATGTGCACTTTTTGGTACATAAAAATGGCCAAGACGGGATCTTCCGCCCTGGCCATCC
This sequence comes from Flavobacteriales bacterium, assembly GCA_015660615.1. Taxonomy (GTDB): domain Bacteria; phylum Bacteroidota; class Bacteroidia; order Flavobacteriales_D; family Sanyastnellaceae; genus UBA974. Next base: position 1,847 of record DQKQ01000195.1, on the reverse strand, counting down.
AGTTCAGGTTTTACGCTGTGTACGCGATAAAAACCATCAGGGGTGCAATTGTATAAACTACAATTGGCGTTCCTAACAATGATAGAAGCACGCAAGCAGCATTATCCCGGATTTCACTCAGTAAGTAGCTCACTGTTTTTTCCTCCGTTTGGGTTAATGTTAATTTTGCGTGGACGCATTTCTTCGGGAATCTCTACTACCAAATCAATGATCAGTAAACCATTCACAAAACTTGCTCCTTTAACAACAACATTTTCTGCGAGTCTAAACGACTCTACGAATTTCTTGGCGGTGATACCTTTATGTAAGAACTCTCGTTCTTTATCGGAATCGTTGCCACCGGATACTACAAGTAGTCCAGGCTTTAATTCGATACTTAAATCTTCTTCCCTATATCCAGCAAGTGCTAGTTCAATAGAAAACTCCGTGTCACTATGTCTTACGACATTGTGTCTGGGGAATCCTTTCTCATTGGCTATACTTGATAGTTTCTCGATCTCTGACCAAACATGATCAAATCCAATAAACCTGGAATGCGGGAATGCGAATGCATTGTTCATCTTTCTTTCTCCTTGCTCCTCTTGCGAGCGAGCCTTTATTTATAGCCACATTATTGTGCACTATATATTATATATAACGAATTACTCGTTAGATGTAATTTTTTTACTACCTATTTGATATTTTGGGATCAATTGCCAATCAGATTTGTTCTTGAAAGGAATAATCTTAATTTGCTTCAAAGGTGCACAGGGTGCAGCTTTAGAACTATCAACCATTGTGACTAGTCCCCAATCACTAAGCAGTGTTGTAATTGTGTTTCGGCGTTCGATATCATTGACCATTAAACTAGATGGTTTCCCATCAAGTAAGAATAATTCTTTGAAATGGACAATAAAGTATCTGCCTTGTTTGTGTAGTATATGACATGACTGGAATAACTTCTGATCCCTGTGTGATGCGATTCCTATACGAGTCAGTGTTTCTCTAATCTTCAAGAAATCATCTGGCTCATTAAGTACCACTTCCAACATGTCGACCGGTTGCCATCCACTTGCTATATCATCATTTTGCTTTTGTTCGTCCACCTTCGTAGCTCCTATCTTTCAACTCATCAATCTGGCCTTGTGAAAGGAGTGATAGTGCAGACTTTGCCTGTTTATTACTATATCCATAATATGTTTTCACGGTTTCTAAGTTTTTATCCTCAGAAGCTTTCATCCATTTTGAAAAACGTTTTTTCTTATTAACTATATTTATATAAAATAAATATTGAAGTTTTGAGTCCAGGTGATTCAATCGGTTCATCTCATTAGCGATATGTGTTGTGTCTTGGAAGAAGGACAACCCACGGTTGACGATAAATGGCACATATTCTTTCTCTGCCTGTTCATCCACCATAATATCGTTCTTAGTCATATTGATACTATTAAGATAATCGAATGGGGACAGACTCATTTGAATTTCACCTCCAGCATGAGTTCTGTTAAACATGCAACCAAATTAAGCTCATGATCAGCGACAAAGGCGTTTTTATATTGATACTCACCTAAGATAAGCACAACATGTGGAACCGATTTGCCGTCAATGTACTCATACATCGTATCGAATAGCTTTCGAAAAACAGATGCAGGATCTGAATCTAAATTGTCTGCCACCCATTGCCTCATCTTTCGGAAGTCTCTTGCTTTCAGGTATCCGATCAAGTTCTCAATATTAACCTCTGAGATCGATACAAGTACACCAGAATCAATGACTCCAGATGTAGAGTAACGTTGCAACTCATTGATAACCCTACGCCAGTCTGGCATATGCTTCATAATCAACTCTGCTAGAACCGGTACTTCGTA
>DQKQ01000249.1 GCA_015660615.1 Flavobacteriales bacterium | reverse complement strand
TCTCTGTTGTTCTTTTTTAATCCGCTCATTTTCTTCCTTTATATGATCTTTCAATAGTGCGACGTAGATTTCTCTCTCCCACGGAACCATTTCATCTAGCTCTGTGAGTGAATAATTGTGGTGCTGCATCATCGCGAAATTTGTTTTGAAGTGGTTGACTAAGCTATCGTGGCTTAGCCCTAGGTAAAAAAAGATTGAAGACCGACGAGTTCTAGTTCCGTGGTGTGATCACAAGGTCGACAATGTGCTTCAATATCATGCTTTAAGACTGGCAAATCCTCAAAGAAGTGAGTCACTTTCATGAACTGTTCTGTCGAAAAGGTATCAACAAAATCTTCCAACTCTTTAGGTGTAGAATCTTTCGCATTATAGACTGCGTCGGCATCGTATATACTATCAATAGATGATAATATCAACTTAGTGAGTCCTGCTATTTTAGTAAAGTCTTCTTCTTTAATGTCACCAATAGCTTGAATGTTCGGGTATTTCATTGTAACACCGATGTCATCACTTAAAGTAATGACCATATCCTTATCAACTTTCGGGGGTACGATATCATTCAAGTCGATCGAAACATCAATCGGTACTTCACATTCCTCACATTTAATCTTAATGGAGATAACCTCGCCAACAGACTTAGATCGTAGCATTAAGAACAGATACTCAACATCGAACATAGTGAAATCATCAACATCTACTTTGTCAAAGATGCATGATTTCAGAACATCTTTGATTGCTGTAATAATCTGCTGTTGATCCTGACTCTCTAGAGCCAGCATAAGAATCTTTTCTTCTTTAACTAGATATGGTCTATAACTGATCTGCTTGTTGGTGGAAGGGATATTGGTGCTATAGCGTGCGCTATTAAGTTTTGGGAGGGACATTGGGGTTTTGGTTTCCTATTAATAATATAATTTGTATATGTTATATATACCGTTATGCATTTATGTTTCTAATTTTTCGAACCTGTCATATACGAAAGAGACTGTGACTTTAAGAGTCGTATTTTCAGCTGTATTGTTCAACTGTAGCTCGCTCATAATTGTTGGGTAAGCATTGAGAAGTTTGCAACTATAAATGGTTTTGTTTGTTTGATCGAGTTGGTTGATGATAATATCTGTGGTGTAGTTCTCTTTGTATGCGACCTGATACTTTTCAGTATCAATAATCATTAATGTCCATTTATCAAACATGTCACGAATAAAGTAGTCATTCAATAACATAAACGTCATTGATACAGGTTCTTCAATGAGGGCATTAGGCATTTTTAATTGTTGCTTCTCGTTTTGATAGTCTAAGGTTGCGACTGTTCTTCCAGGCATGATGACCGATTCACACAACAGGGTGAGATCTTCAGGTTTACCACCAGTTCCTGCAGGGGGTGTCATCATTATAGAGAAACGATTCGCCGGAGCGAACCCACCCTTTTGTGATATTAAAGCCTTTAGATTATTTATTGTCGACATATTTTATTTTCCTGAATATTGTTTTCTGGAATATCGCCAGACTGTTTCTGCACGGACTTTGACGAACGATTCGGTTGGCAGGAATACAGCCATTTCCCATTCAGTCATTGGCACACGTGCCATCTGCGATTTAATATGGCTCCCGAGGTAGTGCTTAAAGCAAGGTGCGAATTCTTTATATTTCTTTGTTGCATTTAGTTTATCGTATGTAATTTTCAGTCGCGTCTTATCAGTAATATTTTTTGGTGCAGTATCCATCAAGTCATCTAGGAAACGTGCACGTACACCCGGACTCAGGTAGTGGAGATTTAATCCGTGAAATCCTCCTGGTGCTGGCTGTATTATTATGGTCATTGGAAAACGATCATAATATGGTAATGTCTTTCTGTGTTTCGGGTTATAGAAGTACATAATCATTTGCCCAGGAAGTGGGTTCGTAGTTACCTCTGTTGCTCCATCTTTCATCAACGCTTTCTTATTCACTGTTCCCATATCTTTGATCTTTTTCTTAAACCAAGCCTTGGATTCTTTTGTGCGAGCCGTCAGGCCTGCGCGCATTGCTCCCGCTTGTAAAGTATCGAATAAGTGTGTAGCCATACCTTTATTTATACACTTTATTTGAGCAATTTAATGCCCATTCCTTTAAGTGAATTTTCTGTCCATATTTCCCACTTCACGTCGTTCTTTTCACACCATTGCTTTGCTGCATTCCACTTATCTTCATTCTTGATATAAGTCTGTACAGCTTTCACATAACGTTTCGTCTTCCTCTTTGGTGTGGCAGGTGGCTTAGTTTCTTTATCGGGCTTTATCTCGATCAGGCTTGTACCTCCGCCAGTCCACTCGACGAGCAAATCTACATGATAACGATGAACCCGACCATCTACCCTATACCGATATGGAATGATCACTTCTTCTGAACTCCAATATTTCACGCGTGGTGATGTATCACACCACCTAAAAGCCTGACGCTCCCACAGAGAAAGATACCTAATCTTAGTAATGTCACCAGAATATTTGTGTTTATTTTTAGGTGTAAACTTGCCTTTATATGTTCGCATAAATAAGTAGTATAAATATATTAATAATACTATTTATACTTTACTTAAGGTAATCATATATGTCTATAGGAAACATTATCAACGCAGTGAATGATGTACGCGAAATCAGGGATGTTGTACGCGGTGGCAGATCAAGTAAACACCGTGGATCTTCCTCCTCTAGTGGCCAGGGCAGTAAGCAACTATTAGTTTTCCCAGAATCGATACGCGACGATTCACAACGGCCAACAGTCCGGTTTCTGATTGAAAATGATCTAGCTCCACAACTTGATGGAAAATCAGTACATCTATATCTTCCAAATGGAATAACAACAAGTGATTCAGCCTCATACGGCGAAGTAGAGTTAGGTGTAGCAAACATGCTAGAAAATCTAAAGGACGGTAAAACAGAAGATAGTAAAGGACTGCAATCGATTGTCACGAAGAAGATGGGCGATGCTGGTGGTTCTATAGGTAGTGGATTGGCAGCAAAAGAAGCATTAAGGGCCAGGAGGGTTGCTAACCCTGAAGTCACCTCTTCGTTTAACTCTGTAGGAATTAGAACATTCTCATTCGAATTCAATTTTGTTCCTGAAACTCCCGCGGAAGCATCAACGATAAAGAATATTGAAAACTTCTTTAGAGATAATTTATATCCCACAGAGGAAGGTGACTCGCTTATTTATCCATCAATCTTTCAAATAGGCTTCTATTTTGGCACTGGCCTAGCTAAGTATTTGCCAATGATATATAAATCATATCTCACAGGCTTAACCACGATACACAATGAATCTACAAATCTGTTCCATGTAGATGGAGCACCGGTAGAAACTAAACTCAGCGTATCCTTTTCCGAGACTAAAGCACTTAGTCGTCAAAAAGGTAATAATAACAGCGAACTAGGCTAGGAGGTACATCACATTGAGTTTTTTCAAACTTTTTCCTACTATCGAATATGACATCTTCCGCAATGGTATCAAATCTGATTTTGTAGATATTTACAGATTTGCATCACCAGTGATGGAGATGCTTGACAATGAGATGTCGTACAAGTACTATGAAATCTTGAATGGTGAGAGACCGGATATCGTTAGCATGAATCTGTATGGTACCCCGAGCTTTTATTGGACATTCTTTCTGGTTAATGAGTATCTCCATGATGGTTTGGGTGTTTGGCCAATGTCACAAGAGAACTTAGCATCCTATATGGACCAACAATATAACGGTTATGCTATCACGACTAATCCAAAAACATATGTAACTGGAGATGAATGGGTCACACGGGATTCTATAGCAGGAAAGTTTGAACTCGGTGAGACAATACATGGTGCTAATTCCAATGCGTTTGGTACACTGACTAAAAAGAATATAGATTTGAATCAATTGATTGTTCAAGATTGTACAAATGAATTTGAAAATTTAGAAACGATATCCGGTGAGAAAACAACACATAGTGTGCAAGCCTATCGAATCTATCCGTATATTGATGCTCCATATTATTACTACCAAACAGCTGATGAAGAGCGGAGGCAGGTCTTCAATGGTGGGTTCATTCGAGGTGGCACACCTGATAATGAAATTTCCTTTATGACGAATAGACATAACCTATTCCGTATGAATGAGACCCGATCTAAAATCAGAGTAATTGATCCCGCATATATTAATAAGTTTGTGGAAAACTATGAGCAAGTGATTAACGAATGAGTGTTAGACGATTTCATCAAACCACCACGGCAGGTAGCTCTAATACGGTAAATCCGACGAGTTATATTATCACGAGTGTTACACTCACTACTAATGCAGGTGAAGACTACGACATTAAAGATGCTGTTGCTGGAATAGAAATATTTGAATCTATTTACTCAAGTTCTATCGAAATTACGTTTGATATGGTTGATGGTGTAGCATTCCTTGAGGATGCACTAATCACGGGCAATGAAAAGATTACGCTGTCATTACAACAAACTAATGAAGAGACTAAATACTCTCTTGAGCTTGAAGTGTATATAGCTGAAATATTTGATTATGCGCGGGTTAAACCGGAACTGGTGGTGTATAAGTTCCTTTGCTTTTCAGAGCATATGTATATCAATAGTACTAAAAAAATAGTACGTGCGTTTAATAACAGTATCGGTAAATTAGTTGAAACTATTTGTACCCGTGATTTAGGTATGGATCCGTCCGGTGTTGATATAACCGAAACATCATCAATCATTCGAGGAATATATCCTAGAATGCGACCCCTAACAGCGATTAATTGGTTGATGCGAAATGCAATTGAAAATAAATCACAATTTTATTTCTACGAATCAGCCAGAGATGGAATTAAATTCAAATCATTTAAGAATTTAATTGATGAAAAAGTTTACACTACATACCACTATAATCGCTATGATAAAAACTTACCGCTGACACAGGCATCGTATCGTGATACAAAAAACAAAATTAAAACAATTTCATCGAATCTCAACATATCAAAACTGACTTCATTAAGTGAAGGGGCTTACGGTAGTACTCTTCATGCACTGGACGTATCCACAAAATCATATGTTAAAAGTACACACAACTATGATGGAACACATATGCTAAATAGTAATAAGCCGTATTCTACAAACTTTAAGATTAACAACACTCCTATAGATGAGATTACAGATTCAATTGAATATTTCATAGCGACAAACAAAAAGGCATTTGGCGGGGATGTGAAAACGTATCATACACCCTTACCCGGCGGTCTTATGGCAAAACAATCTCATCTTGAAAACCTTGATTTGATTACTCAAAATCTTCTTCTTCCAGGGGATTTAGATATCTCTGTAGGGAACAAGATCGAACTCAATATTCTTAAGCCAACTGATATCCGCGCGATGGATGTAAAGCCAAAAGATAATGTATTATCCGGCAGTCACATCATCACAGCAATCACACATAAATTTAGTAGCGCAGAGTATTTAATGAATCTTGATGTGCAGAAAGATTCGTATACAGTTTCAATGGATAAATAATGAACAGATACGACGATCAATTCTTATTCTCAAATAACTTCACATGGTGGATGGGTGTAGTTGAAGATAGACTAGACCCTGAAGAGATGAACCGTGTCCGGGTTCGCTGTTTCGGCTATCACACAGAGAATAAATCATTAGTTAAAACAGAAGATCTCCCGTGGGCGACTGTTATGATGCCTAACACATCATCTTCTATATCAGGTGTGGGATCAAACCATGGATTGCTCAATGGTTCTTGGGTTATAGGCTTCTTTCGTGACGGCACATCTGCACAAGATCCTATAATCATTGGTACTATTGCGTCATCTTATGAAGATAAACCATCGGTTGATAAAGGATTTTCGGATCCGGCCGGGGTTTTTCCATTACTACAGCAGGATGAAGAGCAATACATCGATACAAACACACTCGTAAGAGGAGTTGATGATCCTACTCGGCTCGAACCTGATGCGCCTATAACTGAACCCGCATCTCCTTATGCTGCGGTTTATCCATTTAACCATGTGAAACAAACCGAGTCAGGACATGTCATTGAATTAGATGATACTGAGGCAGCCGAACGGATTCGTATTAAACATAAGTCAGGGACTGTTGTGGAAATACATCCTTCTGGTGACGTGGTTAGTCGTACTGTTGGAAGTAAATATGAAGTTATAGCCAAGAATAATAGCATACATATTATAGAAAACGAACTAGTATTTGTTGATGGTAATAGTGACAAGACAGTAGGCATGAATGATAGCATACATATTGTAGGAAATAGTACGGTTACAGTAGACGGAACTGCAAACATAACTGTTGCTGGGACCACCACAGTGAGTACACCAACTACTAATTGGGCGGGTGATATCAATCTAGGTGGTGATATCAATTTAAGTGGTGATATCAATCTAAGCGGTGACATCAATATTGGTGGAACAAGTACAGCAGGTGACCATGTGTCTGGAGGAATAAGCAGCAAAGTCATCGGTGATCCGGTGGTTCCGTAACCTTTGGGCACAGATGATTCATTCATTGAAAAAGGTTGTATAAATATATCTATAAGTATAAAAACTTTCACTAAACAAGATCGGGTAAATAATACATGAGCAGAGCACTTTCAGATAGATCAGGTGGCAACAGCAAGGCTTCAATTGTTGCAAAGACAAAACAATATACTGATTTGGATTTGAATCTGACGTTGCACCCAGTCCGGAAAGATATCATTCCACTCCGTGACGACCTAGCAGTTAAGAGTGCTTTACGAAATCTGATAGTATCGAATTTTTATGAACGGCCGTTTGGTGCAATGCTTGGAGCGAATTTACGTTCACTGTTATTCGAACCAGCAGATAACGTTACACAAATTGCTTTGCGGGGTAATATTGAACGAGTTATACAGCGACAAGAACCACGTGTTGATTTGTATGATATTGAAATTGAAGATCTGAGCAATGAAAACACATATCAAATCACTGTGTTATATAACATAAAAGCATTCGACACCAATCAAGAACTCGTAGTACAATTACGTAGATTAAAATAGGAATTAAATAGATGCCGACTAACCTAAATGTCACTGAGCTAGATTTTGACCAAATCAAGAATAATCTAAAAAACTACCTGAAATCACAGTCAGAGTTTAACGATTATGATTTTGAAGGAAGTGGTCTGTCAATTCTATTAGATGTCCTAGCTTACAATACACATTACAATGCTATGGCCGCTCATTATTCGTTGAATGAAGCCTTCCTTGATTCTGCTCAAATCAGGGGAAATGTAGTTTCTAGAGCTAAGCTTCTGGGGTATACACCACGATCGATTCTAACACCTCGCGCATCAGTTGAGATTACAGTAGATATTGCAGGGAAACCTAATCCTCCTTCCTCATTAACATTGAAAACAGGCACGAAATTGAGCACTAATATCTCAGGAGAAGAATATCAGTTCGTCGTTTTAGAAGAACAAACCGCCATTAAGGTTGGTAATTTCTATACGTTTAATGATGTTCCAATAGGAGAAGGTAGTTGGAAAACAATTAAATATCGTGTTGATAATGATATTGAAAATCAGAAATTCCAAATCTTAGATGAAGATGTTGATACATCAACCATGGAAGTTCGTGTTCAATCTAATGAAAACTCAAGCTCGTTTGTTATCTACACACCATTCGAAACACTCCTCAATATAAATCCTTCATCTACAATTTATCATCTCCAAGAAAACGCTTCTGGGTATTACGAAGTATTTTTTGGTGATGGGATTATTGGTAAGAAACCATCCAATGATAATATTATTACACTGAATTATGTATACTCACACGCGGGTGAGGCGAATGGGGCTGACAGTTTTACTATGAATGATAACATCGGGGGATATAGTGAAATCTCTATCAAATTACTTAGCCCAGCGTCAGGGGGAACGATTAAAGAAACATTGGAATCGATTCGCTATAACGCACCGTTAAGTTATACAACACAAAATAGAGCAGTAACGGCAGATGATTATAGATCAATTATTCAAGCGCAATTTACCAATATTGATTCTATTTCAGCCTGGGGTGGTGAGAACAGTGATCCACCCGATTACGGAAAGGTGTTTGTCTCTATTAAACCCCTCGTGGCTGAAGTATTAACTGATGTTGAAAAGTCACAAATAACTGATGTGATATTGAAAGGGAAAAACGTAGTATCGATTGTTCCAACAATTGTTGATCCAAATTATACATATTTGAAATTATATGTAGCGTTTAAGTATAATCCTAACATCACTGATAGATCTTCGGTTGAACTTAGTTCAGTTGTAAGAGACAGTATTTCTGATTATGACTATAACAACCTGAACAGATTTGATGGTGTTTTTAGGCATTCTGAATTATTGAAAGTGATTGATAATTCTGATCCAGCTATCCTCAACTCCACAGTGATCCCGTACATGTATAAAAGTATATCAGCCAAAGCGGCTGGGGGTAATGATTTCGATCTAACTTATGCTGCTCCTTTTTATTACTCTCCCGGCCAGTCAACAGATAATATCTTATATTCAACAGCATTTAAGATTAATGGTGAGGATTGCTATTTTGCTGATGCGCCTATTCGTGATATGGAAGAGAGGAAAATCTTTATCTATAAAGAGATCAAAGGTAAAAGAATAATGGTGCTTCCTAATGTTGGAATAATGGATGTTGAGAGGGGTAGGCTTAGATTACACACTTTCCGGCCTGATGTTGATGTTGAAATACAAATTGGTGTCACTCCTAATTCGTTAGACTTGGCTCCTAAACGTGACCAGTTGATTTCAATTGATGCGTTACAAGTTGATATTAATCCTGCGATCGATACGATTGCTGTGGCTGGTTCATCCGGTACTGTGGATTATGAAACAACTCCAAGATTTACGAGGAATTCGTAGTGGCGGATCGATCTTACACACAAGAAGAATCTTATTCAGAAGAATCGAGTCCTGGATATATAGAAATTACCACTTCTTCACGGAAGAAAACCAAAGAAAATCTAAATCTTGATCAGCTAATGCCGTCAGCGATTTTCGAATCTGCTGCTAATTTACAGAACCTTCTAAAGTCATATTACGACTATATGAACTTAAAAGAATTTACGTACGTCAATACTGTACAATTTACAGATCGTGTTTTAGATGGCAGGGCAGTATTTAGAATCCTAGACCCAGAAAATTTGCATAATGAATTTTTTACTGACGATGATGGTGCTAACTCATCTCTTGTTATTACTAACAATGATGGTATTTCAACAACAATAGCCCTTGATGATTCAAATGTTGAAATAACGAATGGCAACAATTTACCTGGATCCTTAGCTGATTCTACATCTCAGATTGGTAAAACATTTAATGTACGCGCACTGGATGATTTTAACACACAAATAGCAACCCTAGTAACACCAATACGTTATTGGGCCGGAGCTGGTGCATCATATGCTATCAACACAACAGAAGAAGCACTTGATATCGACCAGGCAGAGGAGCATTATCTTGAACTAATTCAAAAGGAAATTGCTCCGTTTATTCCTAAATCACTGAGTGTTGATAAAAGAACACTATATAAAAATATCGTAGAATATTACAAAGTACGGGGATCAACAGAGTCTATAGAAATATTCTTTAGGTTGTTATTCAACGAGTCAGTAGAGATTGAGTACCCATACAACAAAACACTAATTCCAAGTTCAGGTAATTGGGACAATGATTCTAACATGTACAAAGACAAAAAAGGATTCTTATCTGATTCAATTAAGCTCCACGACTCATATTTTTATCAAAAGTTTAGTTACTTAATCAAAACAGGTAGAAACATTACAGAATGGACTAACATCTACAAAAGACTAGTTCATCCAGCTGGGTTTATTTTCTTTGGTGAAATCCTTTTATTCATTGAGTTGACACGTGATATTCTAGGTGATAATGTTAAGGGAGTTACCGACACTATACTGGGTGATGATGGACTCCCACGAAATATTAATGTCTATCCAAGAACCGATAGAAAGACATGGTCATCATTGCCAGGTAAACAACCAGGAGTTATTGGTATTGAAGACTTACCATTCCTTGTAGAAATGTTTGCAGGAAGTTGGTTACCGACTACTTACGCTAAGATTCATAGAAACGCTAGACTATCAGTAAAAATTCGTGGAGGAGAAATTAAATCCGTTGAGATTCCTGAACCAGGGTATGGATATAGAATTGCACCCAATATAACCATGTTAGGTAACGGTAGCGGAAGTACAGCTACATGTACGATAGACTCGGAAGGAAAAATATCCACGGTCACCGTAACACCTGGATCTGGATATACAACCGCTGTAGCCAATATAGATGATAACATAAACATAGGCCAAGTTGCAAATATCTTTATTGGTGCTGACGATACACGGACATATAGTGCTGAGCCTAAAATTATATTGTCTGGCCCAACTAAGCTCGACATTGAAGGCAATCTACATCCTGACAATGTTAATGCATTGGGCAGTTATGTCTTACAAGAAACATCGGTCAAACGAGTCCGGATCATCAACACCGGAAAAGGATATCTAAGCAATCCAATTGCAACATTTTCTGACCCAGAAGTACCAGGAACAACAGCAACCGGTTATACTAGAATCAACAAAGAAACTGGTGAGCTACGATCGATATATATTAATAATCCAGGATCCGGTTATACGTCTCAGCCCACTGTGACCATTTCAGGTGGAGGTGGTACTGGTGCTTCTGCCGATGTGCTGCTTGAAGAAGCCGAAATCGTTGGTGTCAATATTGATGAAAGTGGTGTGGGATATATAATAGATCCGACAGTCACACTGGTATCAGGTCCGATGAATGAACTTCGGGCAAAAGATACGATTATGTATGATATAATATTATTGAATCTTTTTTCCATGAAGGAAAACAACTACTATTCCAAGCGGAAGTACAACATTCATGACACAGCGGAGATGTTTAATAACAACCAAGCGATAGGAATGTTTGGTGACGTGCCGATAGAAAGTGACGAAATTATATTCAATTCATACAATGATGCAACAACAATTGATATCACCACGATATGATCAGAACAACTAAAAAGAGTTGTATAAATAACTACTAATAGATAAAAAATAAAAGAGGAAAAACGACAATGGCCGCCATTATTACCACCAAATTTAGAGTCCTAAATGCGGAGAACTTCGCTCGCGACATTGCTGATGACACGAACAGTATATACATTGGGATCGGAAAAACGGACCGCTGGTCAAATCAAGTTTCATCAACAATTGACTCAGCTCCGTTCATTCCAAATGATCACCAAGACGATGCAAGCGAAGCTTCACAAAACTGTTTTGCAATGATGAGGCTGAAAGCTGGTGATGTCACCACGGTTATTCCACGATTTAACTGGGTTACCTCAAATGTATATGCAGCATGGGATTCATCAGATAGTAATATATTCGATGACAATGTAAAATTTTATGTTCTTACGAATGAGTTCAAAGTTTACAAATGCATTAGCTCAACGGGAGAAGCTTCAACCTCACAGCCAGTAACTATTGGAACTGATCCGTTCACATTAGGTGATGGGTACGTATGGAAGTACATGTATACGCTGACAGCTGGTGATTCTGAGAAATTCTTAACAAATGCGTATATGCCAGTAAAAACATTACAAGTAACAGATATACTTGATGATACTGACGTAAACTATGCACAGCAACAATCACAAATATCGTCTGCTGCTTCAGCAACATTAAGAGGAATAGAAAGATATGTTGTTACTGCAGGTGGTGACAGTTATACTAGTGCGCCTGACGTTACTATTACGGGTGATGGGTCTGGTGCCACAGCAACAGCTATTTTTGATGTTGATAATCATACTGTCAAAGAAGTCATAATGACTACCGCCGGAACGGGTTACTCAATTGCTGATGTCGTGATATCAGGTGGAGGCGGTGCAGATGCCACTGCTAGAGCAGTAATAACACCTGACTCCGGTCATGGTGTTGATCCAGTTAGTGAACTTGGTGGATTCTATGTGTCACTTAACACTCAACTTGAAGGTGTTGTTGGTGGTGACTTTACGGTTGGTAACGATTTTCGTCAGGTTACGCTGATAAAAAATCCACATGACTTTGGAACAACCGATATTGCTACATCAGCCACGCTACGCACAACTAGAGGTTTACGTTTCACATCTGGTGATGAAACACAATTTTCAGCTGATGACGTCATTGAAGGATCGAATAGTTTAGCGAAAGCGTATATTGTACAGATCGATACGGCCAACCACATAATATACTATAATCAGAATGCAAAAACTGGATATGGTATTTTTCAGGATGGTGAAAATGCAGCATATTCTTCTGGACCGAGTGGTACCAGTGAAGTGTTAACAGATCTCGTTGACCAAGCTGATAGTGAGGTAGAAAACAATAGTGGTCAGATGATCTTCTTAGAAAATCGCGATCCTATCAATCGGTCAGTAACACAAATCGAAGATATAAAACTCATAATTGAAATGTAGTATTACATATAAATAATAATACTAGTAATCAACAACCTAAATAGGTATTAACTAAATGACTACAACAACTATCAAAAATTACAATATCGCGCCGTATCATGACGATTATGATGAGAAAAAAGGTTTTCAACGCATATTGTTTAGGCCGGGATATTCCGTACAAGCTCGTGAGCTTACACAGATGCAAACCGCCATACAGGCACAGATCGATCGCCATGGACAGTATGCATTCAGGGACGGTGACCGTGTTATTGATGGACATTGGTCAACAAATTTCGACTATGATTATATTAAGTTAGTAGATACATTTACACACAATGGTGCAGATTATGTAACTAGGAACTATTTGGAAGAGTTT
>DQKQ01000217.1 GCA_015660615.1 Flavobacteriales bacterium | reverse complement strand
TGTATGAGCCACCTTCAGACCCTGCCGAATGGGAAGAAGTACCTATCGAGTCAACTTATGAGATTGAGCCGGGTGAAACCAATGCGATTAAGTTTAGAGCGTACACGAGTTGGTCACCTTGGAGAACCCCATTGTTTTTAAGGGCTGAGGTTCTAATTTCAAAAGATTCTGCTGGTGCCTGTCTAGGTATTGGTTATTTATGGTAAGTTTTTTTGTTTTTTAATGTTGTAATTGTTAGATTGCAGTGTTATGATTATGTTAAAAATGCAAATATCACCTATGAAGCCTTTATTTAGGTCGACTAAATTTATTTTAGGTGTAGTGTTTTCTGTCATTTCCGCTGTTTCAATTAACGCTCAAGTCTTTGTGATTAATGGAGGCTTTGAGTTTAGTGAAACAGTACCTAATCAAACCGGGCAATGGGATTTAATCCACAATTGGACAAATGCAGGTAGCTCATCAGCAAATCCTGATTATTATCACTATTTCGGATACAATGGAGGAGATCTTCCAGAAACACCTTTAGCGTATGTCGAGGCATACAATGGTTATGCGATTGCAGGGTTAGAGGTAAGTAGAAGGGCTGGACAAAATGCTCGCGAATATTTAATGGGTGAGTTTTCTGAGCCGCTGCAAGTGGGTAAACGCTATGAGTTTTCTTATGCGATAGCGAACGGTGATGTATATAAGCACAGTACTGCTGGATTAGGAGTTAGCGATTTAGGAGTAGTTTTCTCAACTGAGGAAGTAGAACAACAACTTAGAGAACCCATTTCTTTGCATCCACAAATCAGCATGACTCAAATCCAGTACTATCAAGGCTGGGAGATTGTGAAGTTTGCTTTCACAGCAAGTGACAATTATGAATTTTTTACTTTTGGACTATTTGGAGATGATAAGGGTAAGGAGATAGAATCTTTTGAGGGGGCTGGTAGAACGATTGCGTATTATTTTGTTGATGATTTTTCCATTAGAGATTTAACATCTGAGCTAAATGACAATAATCCAGAGTCAAGGGGGGATATGTCTTCCTTATTTAACCTTGAGAGAAGCACATTTGTGCCTACAGCGTTTACACCAAATAACGATGGGTTGAATGATGTTTTTGCACCGTCTTTAAGAGCCAATAGAGGAGCCTTAATGAGAGTCTTCGATAGGAGCGGCGCAATGGTTTGGGAGAGCGATGACGAGATTCCGAATTGGGAGGGGTATACTTTAGCTGGAGGCGTGGCGAAATTGGGGGTATATGTTTGGACTCTGTCTATAGTCACAGAGGATGGCTCTGTGGAGGAGTTGAGTGGCTCGGTCACACTTTTGCAGTAATTTCGCAAAAAAATCTATCTTACATTTTGAAACTTTATTCTGAGAAGGCTTCGGCGTATCCGGGTTTTAGCCCCATTGTGATGGATCACTTAAATGGAGGAGGGGTAGAGAAGATTCCGTTGGGTGAACGTATTCAAAGTACGGCATCAATGCGTGCAGTTGTTTGTGATGTAATTTCTGAGCAATATCGAGAAGTGGGAATGTCGATGAATGGTAGGCTGGAAAAACTTAGAGATTTAGAATCGAGTACCGTAACTACAGGACACCAACTTCAATTATGTGGTGGCCCGGCGTTTTTCCATTATAAGATTATTACTACAATTAGACTGGCGAGAAAACTTGAAAAGGAGTCGGGGAGGGGAGTTGTCCCGATTTTTTGGTTAGCGTCGGAAGATCATGATTTTAAGGAGGTGAGTTGGGTGAATGGGGAGAGTGAGAAGTTTGTTTGGTCGAATCCTTTAGAAAACTCAAAGTTACCGGTGGGTAAATTCTCGTTGGAGGGCATAGAGGAAGTGGTAAAGGACTGGGGTGCGAACGGAGTGGATTTAATGGAGTCTGAGGCTGTGATGTTGGAGTTGCAGAAAGCTAAAGAGAACGGGGAGAAGTACGTTCACCTTTTTAGGAGGTGGCTAGAATTGTGGTATGGAGATACAGAGCTGTTGGTTTTAGATGCAAGTCACCCAAAGTTGAAAAGCACAGCTGCAGCGTTATTCGCTCATGAATTTACAGGATCGGGTATAGCTAATGCGGTTTTGAAGACAACAGAAGAACTTAAGCTTAGAGGCTTTAAGGTGGGAACACATATTAGAGATGTGAATTTATTCTTTCAAACAGGAGATGGAGAGAGAGTCGGTATCGTGAAAAATGGAGATGGGTTTTTAGCGGGAAATACTGTGATAAATAGTGAGGGTGAGGATTGGGGTGCATGGTGTAAAAAAAATGCTGAATTTTTGAGCCCTGGTGTTTTGTTAAGGCCCTTGTATCAAGAGCTTTTGTTGAGCAATTCTCATGTAGTATTGGGGCCGGGAGAACTAGGGTATTGGAAACAGCTAGAAGGGGCTTTTCAAATAAGAGAAATTGTTATGCCAGTTTTACACCTTAGAGATCACGTACTTGTGTTAAGTGAAGAGTTGTTATCGAATGCGGCTCAAGTGGGATGGTCAATAGAAAAAGGATGGTGGGGTGAGGAGGAGTGGAAAAAGGTTTGGGTAGAAGGGAAGATGCCATCAGGAATTGCTGATTTAGAAGAGAAATTGTCTGACTTTAAGAGGTTGTCTGTGGAAGTAGCAGTAGGAACTGATTCTACCTTAGAGGGAGCAGCATTAGCAAGTGGAGCGACAATGGACAAGGCGATTGGTAACCTTTTGAAGAAAATAGGAAAGGCTATTAAAAGAAAAAACGAACAGTTTTTAAATGATCTGTCAAGTTCTGCACTGAAAATTTCCAGTAAGGGCAGTCCACAAGACAGGTATATGAATTTCCACATTTTATCTCGTGATGTAGGTGGGTTTTTTAAGCTTAGGAACTTACTTTTGGAGCTCGATTATTCGGGGGATAAAGCTGTTTGTGAACTTATGCATGTTGTGTCAAGTGTTAATGAAAATAAGTAGGGTTTATGAGTGAAGAAATACAACTGTTAGAAGAAACGAATGAATCGGGTGAATCTATTTCACCTCAATTGCCAAGTGAAGTAAAGAATTTCTTGATAGATATCGATGGTACAATTACGGATGATGTCCCTAATGAAGAGCCAGAAAGAATGGCGACATGCATACCCTATCCTGATGCTTTAGAAACAATGGCTAAATGGTATAACGAAGGACATGTCCTCACGTTCTTCACTTCAAGAACCGAAGCACACAGAGAGGTTACAGAGGTTTGGCTTAAGAAGCATTCTATAAAATATCATGGCCTACTCATGGGTAAACCCAGAGGTGGGAATTATCATTGGATAGACAATCACATTGTGAAAGCTACTCGTTTTAAAGGGAAGTTTACGGATATGATCTTAAAGCAAAAAAACGTAGAAGTTTTTAAGAGGTAGAAAAACTAGATAGAGTCTAAGAAACGCTGTAAAATTATCGCAGAGGCTACTTTATCTAAAACACCTTTGTTTTTACGCTTGCTTTTTTTCATCCCACCAGAGATTAATGCGCTCATAGCTTCACTACTGGTGTCACTTTCATCAACTTTATGAATAGGGATTGATGGGTATTTCTTTTCTAGGTTAGAGATAAATTTTTCTATTCCGTCAGAGCTATCAGTTTTCAGGCCAACGATTAATCCGGGTACTCCTACGATTATGCCTCTGCAAGGTTCGGCGAGTATGATTTGGTCTATTTGCTTGAAAAGAGCTTTCGTCTCAACAGTTTTTAAAGGAGTCGCAACAATGGCGGAGCTGTCCGTAACAGCTATGCCAGTCCGCCTCAAACCCCAATCAAATGCGATATACCTTGCCATGGGTGCAATATACACTTGTGGATACATACCTTTGAAAAAAAATGGAATGGAGAACTCGAGCCTTAAAGATATTATTGAAAGGACATGGTTAGATAGAGATTTGCTTCAGTCTACACAATCTAGAGAAGCAATCGCAATCGTGATTGAGGGTCTTGATAAGGGTGAGTTGAGGTGCGCATATCCAGACGGGAATGGCGGCTGGGAGGTGAATGATTGGGTGAAAAAAGCTGTTATTCTGAATTTTCCTATTCAGAAGATGGAGACGATAGAGGTAGGTCCGTTTGAGTTCCACGATAAAATGCCACTGAAGAAGGGGTATGCGAAAGCCGGAGTTAGAGTAGTGCCTCATGCTGTGGCCCGTTACGGCTCGTATATAGCAAAGGGTGTGATACTTATGCCGAGCTATATTAATCTTGGAGCTTATGTAGATTCTGGTACGATGGTGGATACTTGGGCTACTGTAGGTTCTTGTGCCCAAATAGGAAAGGAAGTTCATTTGAGCGGCGGAGTAGGGATAGGAGGAGTATTAGAACCCTTGCAAGCCTCTCCTGTAATAATTGAAGACGGGGCATTTATAGGTTCTCGTTGTATTGTGGTTGAAGGAGTTAGGGTTGGTACGGAAGCGGTGCTCGGAGCTGGAGTGGTACTTACTCAGAGCACTTTGATAATTGATGTTACTGGTGATAAACCTGTTGAACTTAAGGGATATGTGCCTCCGCGTTCTGTTGTTATTCCTGGAACTAGGCCTAAAATTTTCCCAGCGGGGACGTTCAATATTCCCTGTGCTTTAATCATAGGTAAACGCAAGAAAAGTACCAACAGAAAGACTTCCTTAAATAGCGCTTTAAGGGAGCATAACGTAGCTGTTTAATATTGCTGTTGAAATGGTGAGTTAAGTGTGGAAAAATTGCGTTGTTTTTTCACTTATTTACATCTAATTTCTTGCATCTTTACATTATGCATTTTATAGTATCTAGTAACCAACTTCTCCGCCGCCTTCAGATGTTGAGTGGAGTTCTTAGCAACAGCAATACGTTGCCGATTTTAGATCATTTTTTATTCGACCCCACTCCTGGCGAAGTTGTTATTTCAGCCAGCGATCTAGAAACTACGATGACCGTTAAGTTTGAAGTAAGAACGGAGGATACTGGTACTATTGCCATCCCGGCGAAGATGTTGCTCGATATATTAAAAGCATTTCCAGACATACCTCTTACGTTCAAGGTTGATTTAGAAGCTTTTGCGATAGAACTTATTAGTGATGCAGGTAAGTATAAACTCACTGGAGCAAATGGAGATGAATTCCCTAAAACTCCAGATTTAGAGGGAGGCTCAGATGTTCAAATAAAAGCCAATACTTTAGTTACCGCGATTAACAGAACACTATTTGCTTCTGGATCAGATGATCTTAGACCTGTGATGTCAGG
>DQKQ01000235.1 GCA_015660615.1 Flavobacteriales bacterium | reverse complement strand
TCTGACACGGTGAATACTCATTTTGAATTTTTCTCCTTATTGGGCCTACAAACCCTACAGTAATGATAAATCGCTGCGATCGTCTTGCCACATCCCCAACATTCCCAGCACATATTGAACCTCCTTCCGTTGTTCCTATAACTATTATACCACGGCCTCAGCAGGTTTTCACTTTTAGATTTTAGGTTGGAATGTTTGTGATTGCCACACCAAAAAATCTGTTATCGCTTCATCTTGTCCACATGGTGAACAGATGTACGTCTTGTTATCACTACGTGACAATGCATTCAAAGCTACACGCTCCCCCACCCACAAACGTTCTTTCTTACATCGCGGACATGTTCCTCGCTGGTCTTTAGGCGGATTGTTCACATCAATTTTAAGCATTTGATTCTCCTTCACAAATTATTATAAGAACCAAGATAACCCATTCACTTCCGTCGGCATTGTTTGGCGTCACAGAATTACCTTGGTTCCTATAATAATTATACCACGGTCTCAGCAGGTTTTCACAAGACACGCGTGATCTTTCTGGCATGGTTCATATCCACGATCTTCCAACATGCGCTGAATAACATTACTAGCCCAATACTGCATATCCCAAGCATGGTCGTTCGAGCCGTCATGGTAACCTCCCCAAAGCGGGATAGTATCTGATGTACGATAGCCCCACCATACCGATAATATTCCATTATCCTTTACTTCGTGCAACCGAATAGAAACCGGAAATGCATGATATGGTTCTTGTTTTCTTACCTCTTCATCCATCCCCAATTCAAGCTCTTCAACGAATGACCCAACATCCTCACATGTAGGTAGGCCCACAGCCGTGAGAAAAAAACTACCGTGCCTATCCTTATGACCATAACTAACTTTCATCATACAACCTCCATGAACAACTTTGCACAACCATCAAATTCGCCTGTGTCCAACCACATGAATTCTACACTATGTTCAGAAACAGCTAGTGTAAGGGCATACCATTCGCCTTCTACATGGGATGCAGATTTTCTCTTTAACAAATCACCGACTTTCAATGACCAACTCCACTTTTTCTTTAAGGTTAAATTTTTCTTTCCAAAGTTCACAGACACCATAAGTACAATCCCAAAAACGATACATGTCATCTTCAAGGCCTAAGTAGATTACAAGCCTGTTAGATTTTTTGATTCTTACTAAGCTTCCAGGTTTCATCTATAATCTCCGGATTGGAAAGTTTCTATAACTATTATAATATAGTCTCCGGGGATTTTCACCCCGGGAATGATTTTAGATATACATTCTTGTTTCTGCGTTCGCCGCCCGCTTTTCTTCAACACTCTTACTGAAATTACGCCAGCAAAATGTATGAAGATCAAGTCGTTTCTTACACGGGTTATGGCTATCAGGATAATCAACGATTGTCACAGTTTTGTTTGTGATTGCAACGATCTGGCCAAGATAGTTTAGATTCCAGCTATCGTATTCAGCCCAGTCGCCAACACGAAACTTTCGTTCACCAATAAAGTCCCACTTCAACCTCACCTCTTCACTGAGCGCCTGTCGAATTGTAATTTCCTGTTGAGGTACAATCTTTACCTCAAACTCGGTCAATTGTGAATGGTAGACTTTACCGTATCGTTTATATTTCTTGGTAAGTACCGGTTTGAATCCTGACATGTTTTATTCCTCCTAGAACTATTATACCACCCCACCCATGGGTTTTCACCATGGGTGGAACAGGAGTTATTTAGATAAGCTTTAACTTAATACCCAAACTTGTACACTGTGGCCTTTGTTTTCGATTTGCGTATGTGCAATTAATTTACCTTGCTTTTTCAGCAACCGCCCAATCGTCAAAGATGTGTAATATGGATTACCTTTACACAACCCATCATATACAGCTTTAGCCTGTGGGCGTGTCCAAACACCCCCGTGTTTTATCCACTCATCCAACCACATTTGTTTTATTGTTTTCTTTTGACGCTTATGAAATAATTGCATTGACAAATTCCTTACGTTGTTTCTATAACCATTATATCATTCTCAAATGATGTTTTCACAATTAAGATTTGGATTCCAACGATTTTTTGTAATAATTAGCCTGACTACGTGAGCAACCAGTAACAGCCGGCCTAGCCTGCCCATAGAATACAATTCCCCGGTGACCCTTGGGAAGATCTCCCTTCTCGAACACTGCCCATGAGTAACAATCATCACCGTCAAATTTTCTAATTGTATATTTTGTTTTCATGATTCTATTATATCCTATATCTACAAGATTTTCACAATACTATTTTTTTTGAGAACAATGATCAAATAACCAGCAGCCAAGGCACACCCACCAGAGAACCTTCATTACGGTTAACACAATCTATTTTTTGTCCTTGAGCCAAATCAGGTAAACAAGGGCACCAATAACAAATAGTTCAAACATATCCTACATCTCCTTTTTCCAACGACGATTTTCGCTGGAACGATCATACCGTTTTTTGCTACCAACAATACGTTTACGGTACCGACCGTCACATCCACCTGCATCGATGTATGCCTGACGAGAGGCTGCTCGCCGAAACGTCAAAATCTGTTCTTTGGTAATCTTCATAATTCTATTATACCATCGTGTTACTAGGTTTTCATTTTACCTGTCAACAATTTCAATTTCATTCCAACGTATCCAACCGAACCATCCATCTGGTGATTCCAAGGAAATCCCAAGGGCTCCATTGAAACACTGGACTGATTGCGGTAGGTGCCTAATTTCAAATCCATCATCCCCATGCTCACGGATACGATTCTTTGTTCGTAACCTAGAGTCTGCACCAGGAACAATAAAGATTTTATCTTTAACCTTCATGATTCTATTATATCTTAACTGTGTTGATTTTTCACTTTAGTGAGAGGGGAATGTTCTCTTTTTTGACCAACATTGTTTGGCCTGTTCAAGAAGTGAGCCGGCATCGATATGAATTTGATTATCTCCGGCCCACTCCGCATATAATTGGGCCTTCTTTGCCCAGTAAATTGAACCCTGACCATCCATGGATGTGGCTCGATCCATGGCAGTTGTCGCCATGGATTGATATTGCTGCTTTATTTGTAACAATTCATCCATAAAAATCTTCCTCATAAATATTATATATTCATATTGTCAGATATTATACCATAGTTTTAATGAATTTATACCTTTTAGCAGTATTTATCCCACGGTCCAGGTGGAACAATGTTGACAACCTTACCATCAATTTCCTCTGTTTCAAGTTCATTTGGCTTAATACCTGCCTCAATAAGCTCCCAAAATTCCCTGCCACGATGCATGAGTTCATTTATAAGCTCATCATCCCGTTGAAGTGTCCTTGAAATCAATTCATTACCGCCACAAAGGACACCATAGTGTATCGTATCAAGTCCAGTGAGGTGTAAATACCATTGACCTTGGATTACATAGTTTACAGGTACCTTTGGATCTTCATCAGTTCCCCAATATCCTTTGGCAAACACACTTGTATTCTTAATTTCAAGTACGGAAACTGGTCCAAGATGTACTGAATCACCCTTGAATAACAAGAAGTCCGGAGTACCTCTCATCCAGGATTCATCAGGATGAACAATCAACTTACCAGGAATCATTAGATAATTCCCGTGTCGTTTATTCCATTCCTTAGCAATTGATGTCTCAAGCAAGTTTCCCCATCGCATCTGCTCTGTCGGAGTAAACTTCTCACCTAAGCCAAGCTTATTTTGCCAAATATCGATTGGACCTGAAAATGGTGATAATCCAATAATGGCAGCTAGCTCGCTACCACCAATACCTTTTTTACGTTTCTTTAACCAACTATTTCTCTGGGATGCTGTAAGCATATTTCCCTCCCTGTTAATTATATTGTAACATATCCAAGCGTTGTTTTCACAATTGAGCGGGTAGGAAACAAAAAATGTGATGGCAGAGCCTGCTACCATCACGTTATATCTGACTTATTGGATTATCTTTACAGGAAATACCCAATAAGCGAAAACTAAAAACACTGTAACCAATTCCATGGACCGCTCTACCAATTGAGCTATGGTCACCGTACAATACGTCAGACCAGCCGGAGTCGAACCGACACATATTATCCTCCCACTTCCTGTAGGAGTCGCCCAGTTATTTGTTAGTCTATTGATTACGTTCCTAGCTTTCCAACCCCATTTACTCTCCATTATTAGGTTACTGGAAAATACTTCAAGACAATTTCGTTCACCTGATTATATTATACCTCAATCTATCTCCTATTTTCACAATTCTGATTTGACCTAGCACTTAAATATCTATCTTGTACCTCTACAATCTTGCGATTTATTTCTTGTAGTCGCCTTTCACGCTTGTACATAGCATGCACAAACAATCCAATCGTTGCTACCAACATGGCAATCACAACAAATGTATTCATATTAACCCCTCCTTTTTCTTATGGTACACCTGCCAGGATTTGAACCTGGGACCTGGCGGTTATGAGCCGCTTGCTCTACCAACTGAGCTACAGGTGCAAAAACGTAATTACCCGGGGCACGGATTCGAACCGACGACCTCCTCCTCGTAGCGTAGATCCACTGCTCAAAACCTTTGCAGTGTTTCAGCCTCTTTCCCAAATCCCGCGTCGGCAATGCTCGACATTTTTACCACCGAGAGGATCAATCTCGTGTTTGTTGTGGTCACGGTGGGCTTTTGACTTCCTACTGGGCGGCGCTCTTCCACTGAGCTACCCGGGCATAAGTGAATCGGGTGGGGGTCGAACCCACGACCTGCGGATTAAAAGTCCGATGCTCTGCCAGCTGAGCTACCGATCCAACTTGTAGTACGCCGAGTGGGATTTGAACCCACGCCCTCCAGTTTATAAGACTGGCGCTCGTCACCGTCTGAGCTACCGACGCATATCAAATAAATTTTCAATGAACCACTGGATGTTTATTTCCAGAACGCTGCTTCTTGGGTTGTAAAAACTGTGTGACCTTTATGTGTAGATTCCCCACACTTATCACAGTATCTCCAACCTCTTACCTTACTACTATTATACCAAACTCTGCCTTGTTTTACACAACCCATGTGATTACCGAGCAATTTTTTATTCTTCTTTACCATCTTCACCCACCAATTCCTTATATAATTTTTTAACATCACGTGTGCAAATGCCACAATCTGTTGTTATACCTGTGTCATTAATAAAATCACTTAGATTGATACCAAGGTTTTGAATTGCATGCCTTAAGTCGGAATCAGATACAGCTTTACAAACGCACATAATCATATTACAACAATGAAAAGATTCCAACCGTTGCCAGGATCAGGACCACGAGTCCTAAGAAGTCCTGCCACGATGAAAGCGATAACACGATTGCACCAAGGAATGCGTACCCAACATATGCCCAGGTCATTGCTCCTGCAACAAACCATAGTGTAAGCAGGATAACAAAAAAGTACAGTGTTGAACGATCGCCAAGCTCGGCAACCTGTCCACCACGACCACGCCTCCTACTTCGGGGACGTCTTGTCGGCCGGGGGCCAGTTGGTTGGCGTCTTTGTCGAGGGGCCGGTCTTTTTCTATTTGTTTGGTTTCTCATATTTATATTATACCACCACTTAGGTTATAATTTCACTCACCAAAAAATTTAGTGCCACGGGAGGGACTTGAACCCTCACGTCCATACGGACAACGGATTTTAAGTCCGTTGCGTCTACCAATTCCGCCACCATGGCATAGTACCCCCGACAGGATTCGAACCTGTGACCCTCGGCTTAGGAGGCCGATGCTCTATCCAGCTGAGCTACGAAGGTAAATGTCGGGGTGACTATCACCACCCCAACAACTGATTGGTTATGCTGCCTTGATGTTTACCAGCTCACCATCATCACTAGCCTTGGACTCTTTGACATTCGGCTTGCCCTTAGGCTTTGTCAGCACCTTTTCAGACGTATACAGCTCCTGTTTCACAACAAAATCCATGTTACTGAGCCCGAACTCCGCAAGAATCCACCCATACGGATTGAAATCCTTCGCATTTGCATCAAACTCAAGGTTCTTTGCATGTTGTGGGAGCTTGGCAACCCTGAAGGGAGACACTTCCACAAACACAGCCGGATTCCAAAACTTATTGCGGAGTTCCTTGGCTTCAGCCTTACTATCACACCCGACAAGCACCGCCCAACCTGGTACCTTTACAGGCTTACCCTTGACGACGGTTTCACCGACCTGTTTGTTGTTTGAAATATGAACAGATTTTCCAAGGGCATCCCCCAACACAATGGCTAGCCTTCGCATGGCACGTTTACCATCAAGGTCAAACGACGTACCAAAAACATTGAAAAGCCGGGGAAAAGTTTGCTTAGACATTTTATCTCCTTAGATAAATTTAGGTTTTAAGTTAATTTAATTATACCAAATTATCCGTGAGTTTTCACAGAAACTTTCAAATTTTCTTCATCGGCACCCCAATTTTCTTGAAATGTCGAACTTGATTGCAACCGTTCTACCAACGAGTGTAATTGTGGCTCATAAAATAACGTATCAAAAATTCTCCGGGCCACAACTTTATGGGCTGCATAGCTTGCTAGCCGTGCAATTTCATGAATACTGATTTTACCATCCTGAAATTTCTTGACTAAATTACCATCACTCCTGGCAATACACTCTGCCTCTTTTAAGAGACTTTCATCAACATAATTCACATTATATCTCCTTCTCACCATAATCAGTGCATGTTTCTATGCGCTGTCCATATTAATATTATACACCACAGGCAGGGGGTTTTACACCCCTGCCTGCAAATTGGTGTTATTCAATCACGGTAGACCGTCCATTGAACTCTCGCAATCCCCTCTCACGCATATCCAATACAAATGTCTTCCCACCAGGCCCAAATCGATATTTCTGAAGCTCAAGCAACCGCAGCCCATACGTATCTGACTTTTCTTGGACATCCAGGCACAGGTGCATATGTGCATCTACCATATGTTTTAGGGCCATTTCACCCTTAAACTGACCAGATTTACCGACCTGACCAATGACAAATGCACACTTTTGGCGTTCCTTTGCCCAGTTTGTAACCATCTCAAGACAACGACTAGGCGTCTTAGTGTTGGTATGTTGACCGTATTTTCCATCATTCATACATTGCAGTGAATCAATCATGAGAAATTCTGCATCAATCTCATCAGCATGTTTTATCAATTTCTCCATTTCTGAATCTTGACCTGCAACGAAGCCTTTCTGTAATCGTAAACGTTCCACAACCATCTTAATCTGATACAGCGATTCCTCCGCAGTATTAAACATTACAGTATGTCCTGCACCCGTAAGTGCATTTGCCAACTGTAACATCAGCGTTGTCTTACCCGCACCGGGGGTGCCTGTAAACAGTGTAGTCGTGGTACGAATGAACCCACCATTGAATAGGTCATCAATCCACGGGAGATTTGATTTTACGCGTTGGCGCAGAATGTCGGGAACCTTAACATCCATGATGTTGGTTCCGTTCTTGATATCATTAATTCCGACATTTAATTGCATTTATTTGCCCTCAAGCTAAGTTTTCAATACAATATTATTATAACAAACACAGGGCAGGTTTTCACACCTGCCCACGTTTATTACTATGTTTTATTCTTGTTTGGGTCACTTTCGCACAGATTGCGGGAAGCCTCTCTCAAGATTTTATTTGCAGATTTCAACTGATTTGCTGCATTTTCAAGTAACTTATGACGTTTAATGTCATTATTTGTTTGTGAAGCACGAAACTCTAACCAAGCAACCTTTTCATGAAACAATTTCCACCTAGCTAGTCGCCCTTTATCTACGCCATATCGAACTACCAGACTCTGATCATAAAGATTCTTATCACTCACTCTAAACCTCCCATATTTATTCATGTGAGTACGCATATTAATTTCCACTTGTCCTATTCAAAAGTGTTGGGGTGACACGCCACCTTCCACCTGTATCAGCCTCAACAAGAATATTCTTTCTTAGCCGACGTAACACTGTACCAGCAACACGATACCCATTTCTTGATGTAAACCAAACCCCGTCGCCTGGTTTGAACTGGTGGAATGCATTACGTTGTTCATTCTTTCGACGGTTGTTCCATACCTCACTTAAAGCCTCCAATCCCTTCTCATCCAAAGAATCTATAAAATCAGCAATCTGTTGTCTATTAAGACTCATTTATTTAACCTCTACTACTTAAATTACACTTTTGACTTGAAACCAACCATAGCCAAGCCCTTCTAACACCAAGGTTTTACCACCTTTGGCGCTTAAAAATTCATTATGATACTTGTCATATCCTCCTGGGTCACGGGATCGTAACACGGTATCGGCTGCAATATATAGTTCCGTGCCCTTATCAACATAGGGAACTTCAAATTTTTGACATTGTCCCCTGTCCATGTAAATCTCAGTCATCATATTTCCCCCACCAACCGATATATCTATTATAACATTTCTTTATTAAGTTTTCACATATTTCAAAATTTAATTTGTATTATTGTAATACCGGTAGGAGTGGTTCTAACTCATATCGAAACGAACGAGTACGTACTTTCAATGCAGCAATCTGTGATTTTAGTTTTACCTTAGTCCGAACAGCTCGTTCACTAAGACCCAACAATCGGTGTTCAAAACGATCCAGTGTTTCATCGTTTATATTGATTGCCTTACCCCACAGGACGGAACACTTATTCATTGCACGATCCTTATTCATACGTGCCTTCCCACGGCTGCCTGAAGCAGGGAAAAAGAAATCATCTGTGTCAAGACCACTAAAGTGTAAAACGCAGAACCTCTTGAATTCCGGGTCTGCAATTACATAAAGGTAATCCAACACCCCTTTATTCTTGAGTGTTACGTAGTCAGTCTGGAGACAAACACCACCTGATTTTTTGGGGGAGGTTAGCTTACACTCTAGTTCGCAGCCCAGTCCCTCAAGGATGATATCAGCTTCACCTGTCCGCCCATCGTTGCGTACGTTCCCGTGTTCCAATTTTAGTTCTTCTGCAAAGAATCTTTCTTGTGATGCAGACATAAGGTTATTACGCCTACACTGATCGTCCAATAGAGATATATTGTACTTTGTATATAGTGTCTCTAGTTCGCCAAAAAACCTATGCATACTCGTGAGTGCATTATATGTTAATTCAGAATTTAAATAACTCATCATACGCTCCATTTACCCAATGGGCACCTTTTATTTGGTGCAAAGATTAGAGCTGGAAATACACACTTACACTTTTGACACATACCCTTAACAATTTCCAGGTCTATTGGTATTGTGTATAGTTCTGGACAATCTTTGCATATATTAGCACGTTTTTCTACTTCCTTTAAGAACTCAGGCGCGATAGATTTCTTATTGAATCCCATCTTTAGGTAGTTATACCACCCTTCCCTGATATCCTTAATACTCATTTTCCCATATCCAACGTGTTATATTTAATATGGTCTAATAATAAACCTTATTTACCTTGGTTTTCACATTTGTCTTTCTTTTTGTGGGTATTTCTCATCAGGAACCGCCTTATTCTTCACAGTCGAATACTTGCGATTTCTCCTTTTCTTTGATGCAAACTTTTCAAGTGTTAGAACGCGTTCCTCAAGCTTTTGATGTCGCTTCTCTTCTTCCATTTTTAACTTTAGCGCATAAACCATTGCACCGCCAAATAGCATAATTGCTATAACACCCATCCAAATAGTGGTTGAAAATTCCATAACTTACTTTCCTTATATTTTCACTTTTTAAAATCTTTTTCTTTTTCTGCCCCAGAGTAACCAGCCCATAAATAGTCCGCCGAGAGTGCAAATTGTGTTTATGCCCATCAGTAACAAATATAAAGTCCAAATATTATCATCACCCATCACATTTCCTCACAATTCACATCCTGTTTCAGTCGCACCGCGGTTGATCACCGAGCATCATTTTCACAATCATTCCTGCGTCGCACAGGAACAACCTCGTTTTTCTATCCTCATTTTTCATCATTTTCACAATGATTTATTCTGTATTTTTTCATCCTCATGGGCGCTGTGTTTCAGTCGCACCGGGGTTGAATGAAAATGGCACCGACCAACGCATTTGCTGATCGGTGCCAGAAAACAACGACTACTCAAGAGGAGTATAATTTGCCCAGATCACGGATTATTCAGTGTAGTGCTTCCGCAATACATTGTATAGAGACCTTACCATACGACCGTTTGTTAACGTAAAACCTTGACCGCCTACCGATACCTGTAGACTTGTCCCGCCATCACGACCTGATTCAGTACAAATCCTAACATTACCGCTACTATTACCATGTGTGTACGTTTGTCGTACATCTCCGAACTCTTCCTTTACAATCCTCGCATTGGACCTCGATCCATCAGCTTTAAAACCCATATGGCCTCCTTATATATAACCAAACTATAGATACATTATAACACACGAGGGGGAAATGTTCACTTCTAAATGAGATAAAAAGTGGAAGGT
>DQKQ01000165.1 GCA_015660615.1 Flavobacteriales bacterium | reverse complement strand
GAAGCCCGGCATCTCTCCATGACAACTCACCTCTGATGTATTGTTTCACATGAACCAGTTCATGAGCAAGTGTTCTGAGAACTCTGTGACCCCATTCAGTATCTTCTAATGTTCTATTGTAATCATCTATATTCATTCGATGATGATCCAAATAAATTTTGAAATCTCTAGGGCGATACCTATTAGAATCTTTAGCCACTCTGGCTTCACCTTCATTCGAATGGTGACCCATGTGAATTGTGAGGTTTATATTTTTTGTTATTCTGCTGGAAATTCCCAAACGTGCTAAAGCGTATCCACACATTGAGTGCATGGCAGCTTTTAGTTTGGGGTCGACATTTCTTGAATAAAGTTTGATTCTCATATCAATTCTCAGTTAGGGTGTTTTTTAATCTTACACCTATATCGTATCACGATTCTGGAATCATTGTCAAGACAAAAATGAAGTTTATTGGCAGGTAATTTTTACCTGCCTGGTGGGAGTCATTGTAGGCGTAGGCTGGGGAAAATCCCCCAGCCACTTTTAAATTTTCATATTGGAGCTACCAAATCTTCTAGACCAAAGCTATTGTCATCATATAAATCAGCGGGACACATATTTCTTTCGTATCTACGCGACCATTTTTCATACTCCTTTTTAGTCATAGTCTCTTTGTCACGTTCTTTATCATTCTCAGCTATTGCTTGAACTGGCATTGGCAATGTACTCTAGGGTAGGAAGCATACCTTTCCTATCCATATTTTGAATGTACCAATACTCGGCGTCGAGGCGGTGCATCTCCTGTGTTAGCTTCCGATGATGGACTATCTGCCTACGCATATGTTTCAACTCACTCAATAATTCTTCATAACTCATTCCATTTTCTTCAGCCAATTTCCTCTCCGTCAAGTGGGTGAAAACCTAACCGATACCTACCGTAAAGGTTACAATCGTATTTATTAAATGAAGGAATTGCCATGTGCCCATCCAACCATAGCATACCGTGTTCCACTAGTAACAGGCATTACCTTATGTACTAGATAAGAAGGAAATATAATCATAGACCCAATTTCATCCTGACCTGGAAATGGTTCATCCAAAGTTCTACCAACATGAAAACATAATTCCCCACCTTCATATTCATCTGAATTTAATAAAAGACTATATGAAATTTTTCTCATAGATGGAACTTCGCCTGGGCCGATATCCATATGCCAATCATATTTGCCAGGCTTTCCACTTTTATCGATATTTGCTGCTTGATATCTCATCAAGTTTGGTGGTTCTGCTAGTCCTCTAACATCAAATTGATAACCAGTTTCATGATTATTAAACTCCATTATTGTTCCAAGTATCTTACTGAATAGCCATTCATCAGGTTTAGGAGGAATGAATAATGTAGTATTGCGGTAATCCAGATCATCTACAAAATTCTGCTTTATCTCTTTACCTTCATCTTTTTGAATCTGTGCATCTTGTTCATCCCAATCATTCAATCCAGTATTGATAATTTTTTTACATTCTTCTGGAGTAAAAGCTTTTGACAAAGTAGCGATTCTATCTAAGTACTTGCAAGTCCTATTAGGCGCCATGACTCCCTGTCCTGGCTGTGGTGCTTGTCCAGTAGAATAATCTGTCATCCCCTCATTATTTCCACTCCGTGTAACTGGTCTTTTATCTGCCATGTTTCTCTTTCATTATTATAAAGTGTGCCATTTTACTTCTGTAGTCTTTGGACATTCTTCCATTATTATATCATACCATTTGATAAAGTCAATCCCCATTTCTTCTTTCTTATGTTTCTTGTAATAGTCTTCTGTGCTTGATTCAAAGTTACCTGCGATAGAATCAAATCCATATACATCAATCCTATCATATTTACCGTCTATCGCTTCTTTCAGAGCATAGGCTCCAGTTGGCGTAGCAGGATCAATCATTTCCACTGTATCTATTTGGTATCCGGCTGGTATCCAGCAAATATACCCACAATTAGGTTTCCAGTATTCTATAGAACCTTTAGCATTCTTAAAATCTTCTTTACTCGTAGCATAGAACATCCAAGAGTCAGCGTTTTTTCTTTGTTCAGGATTGTGTTCTATTACCTCATAGTCTGGACACATGGACTGCACGAATTCTTTACTATACACTTCTATAGGTATAGGATTCCATCTTACGAACTTACAGCGGTTTTTTCCAGAATACTCATCTCGAACCACATCAAATTGACACCACGGATCAGCGGCCAGCAACACATCCAGCGACACTGCAGCAACACCGCTATATACCCGATTACAGCCAATAACAACGGTACACGCAGATATGATGCTCTTCTCTTTCTCTAATAGTAATCTTTTACTCGGTCCATTACCAATTACAATGCAGTGCTTACTCTTCATTATTGTTATGCCATTTCCACTTTCACATTGGGGTAAGCGGCTTTAAGTCTGAAGAATATATCACTCCAGGTCTCGCCTTCGATGGGAACATAAGGTATATCCTTTTCTTTGCATTCTATACGTCTGGAGTCTGTACTGTAAATAGGTGTTCCATCATAGACATTATTCCATGACCCAGTGGTATGAGAATCGAATCCATATACTGTAATGTGTTTATGCCCGCCCTTCTCTAGTGCATATTGTAGTGCGCCAAGGCCGGTACTGACTCCCCATTGTGAAGGGGTATAGTTAAACTCAAAGTTCCCCATGTCAGGGGATAGCCATACATAGACCTTTCCTTTGGATCGATGAATATAAATAAACTCTTCTGCCTGCTCCTTGTTCCCAAACTCTTCTGTAAGGGGAATCTCTTTCTCTTCTCCAGTTGTTTCATCTTTGTGATAGAAGTGGATATTTTCAGCATGTTCTTTTGGTAGTGGTGGGGTATCGAAGAATACACACCTGCCATGATATCCTGACTGTAGTATTTCCATCATCATGTTCTGGTCGTTAGCAAAAAGGAAGTCAGGTTGGAAGTCTCTGTATAGGGCATTACATCCGTATATGGCGCTCTTCTCCTTTAGAGAGTGGAGGTCTAGTCCATGCCTTGATGGACCATTGCCAATGATGATGCCGTGAGGGAACTGCCAGTTGCTGCAGTATGGATGCTCGGGGATGTTTCTTTTAACTGTGATTGCCATTCTAAATTATATATGGGGGGGAACCTTCATGGATGCGTTTTGAGCCTGCAATAAAGACAGGATTGTTATATAATAATAGTTGCACATAGTATATATGTGGGGGTCGCTACGGCCAGTATGGGTTCCCTACAGGCACTTTCAGCGCTGCATAAAACACAGTTTCTTATACCCCCCCTCAACAATCCTAAGAGCTCTTGTCCGCCAATCCTTTAAACAATCCTGTCTGCTGCCGCTTGCCCCTGCCTGCCGTTGCGTCATAGCACGTAAAAACAGAGTTGCTGGTGGTCAGCCAGCAACTCTGATAAAAGGAACCTGCCATACTTAGCCCCTGACAGGAGGGTACTCAATCTGGGAACCTTTTCCCGGCTAGTTCCAGAACCGTCCAATCTGTGTGTGCACTAGAGTTGAAAAAGGTGAGGGGATATTGGCTTCTCAGTATTAATTATACTTACTAATCTCTGGAAACTATACGCGGCTACCCGAAGGCCCCCTCTGCACCACTAGTCAGTGGCGACACCGTGACTTACTTCGTTTTCTTTCTCTTCTTCTGTCACGCTGTCTGAGTGGCTTGTTCCCACTCTCTGATCCCTGGTACTCATCTCGCTCGCCGCAACATCGGCTGTCTACGTTTGAATTCTGTCTCTTTAAAGATTGTCCCTTAGTCGAACAATCATGACATCAAAACTCTGTAGGTTGCTAGCGGGGTGCAGTCAGAGAATCACTGCTCCCTATTTTATCAAGTCATCTTCCTCAATCCATAACTCACCGGAACGCCCTTCTATCGGGTTAGGGTTAATAATAATATTTGAGAAGGGGTTTCAGGAGAACCCCAGCGAACCATACCATGCGCCTCGCATGGACTTTTAAATTGTTGGGTCAATTACCAAATGAACTGACCCGTTCCCCATTAACAAGGGACTCATTCTCTTTGAAAAAACTCAATACAGGGTGTCATAAAAATACCTTTCTAGAATGATACCCAGTGTGATTTGCAACCCACTCTCACCCTCTATTGAATCTTTTCTCATTCTCTACCTATATTATATCAAAATGGGGTAACAATGTCAAGTCTTTTCTTGCTCGTGTTGCTCTTTTTTTACTACTGCAAGAAGTTCTCTTCTGCTCGCTGTAGCGCTCTTATCTCTTTATGTAAGTCTTTGACTCGCTGCCTTGCAGCATTTTCTCTCTTGAGTTTGCGCTTCAGGGATGGTTTCTGAAAGTATCTATTCCTCTTGAGGTCGTTGAGTGTTCCTTCTTTCATCATGAGGTTCTTCAACTTTGAGATTGCCCTCTCGGCGTTATCGTGACGTCTTAGTTTTACTGTTAGCATGTTCTGTTCTTGGTTAGTCTGTCTGTCTGCAGCTGCCTTGCAGCAACTCGTTTCGGTTTATCCTCTACACGAGTATTGTACCATACATTATTGAGTTTGTCAAGGGGTTGGCCGCCACCCAGAGTGACCCCCAGAAGTGGAGAGGACGCCGTGTGCCGTTCCGTGTTATAGCGTGTCGTTGCGGTGGCGCTTTGGTTTGTTTGAGGTGGGGTGTGGGTGGTGGGGTGCCCTGCTGCCGCTCATTAGGATGACATGCAGCACGCAGCAATACGCAGCAATACGCACCTATTCCCCCTCTACACCGCTATAACGTGATTTAATTGGCATTTATATTCGAGAGTTGATCCATCTGTGTACTTCTGTGTATCCCCCTACATATTGTCCATCAATGATTACTTGTGGTACTGTCTTCAGGGTTTGATTATACTTATTCTGGAAGTCTTCTATGATTGTATTGTCGTCTGTTGATGATACAGAAATTTCTTCGACTTCATAACCATTCTCTTCTAATAGTCTCTTTACTCTTTTACACCAAACACAGTGAGTGCTTGTATATACTATTGCGGATGCTACTGTTGCTGTTGCTATTGCGGATGTTGTTATCATTTTCTTATAGTCTCTCCTAGATAATTCGTAAACTACGTTGATAGTAATTAACACATATACTCATACTTTTTCTTCTCCCAATAGTCTTCCCATAATACAGAAGTATATCTTATCATATTACCCCCTGCGGATTGCCCTTTTACCTTATATCTTTTTATCTTTTGGGACATTACAAACTTGTCCAAACTCTTCCATGTCTTGAAATACTTTGTTTCAGATACATCTTCGTTTATGTAAGTCAATTCAATCATAGTCCTTCATTCCTTTTATATCACAGGTCAACCAGACCATCCACCCTCCGTGATTCTTGTATATTCTGGTTGGGTATACTCGGTGTGCTGGGCGATGTTTT
>DQKQ01000193.1 GCA_015660615.1 Flavobacteriales bacterium | reverse complement strand
CCTCACAAATAAAGATTTTGAGCGAGCTAAGACAAATCTTGAGCTTGCGGCAAAACAAGATTCTACAAATGAAATCCTTTGGTTTAGCTTAGGAAGTGTTCTAGATAATATAGGAATGACTGAAGATGCTATTGTTGCATACAAAAAAGCCATAGATGTTAAATCTGATTATTTCGACGCTAATTACAATCTTGGAGCTTTATACTTTAATAAAGCTGTAAACGGAATTAATGAAGCAAACGAGTTGTGGAAGCCACGTATGTCAAGAACGGAAGCTTCTGTACAGAAGAAGCTAGAGGATGATTCTAAAGCTATGTTCACTACAGCTAAACCTTTTCTTGAATCTGCATTCGCTGCAGATAATAAAGATGTTGAGACTATAAGATCTCTAAAGGACATATATGCACGGACAGGTGAGGACGATAAGTTTTTAGAAATGAACAGTCTTCTTAAGTCGTTCCAATAATAATATTTGAGGATAGGGGCTATTAATTTGTGAATCAACACAATACTATATACTACCAAATAAGTTAACAGGTTAGTTTACATAATATCTATTATCATTCAAAAGGAGTGAATTAAATAAAAAGATATTTAGGCTGTATTTAGACTGTTTTTGAATTCTAGCATGTACTTTTGCACCGTTGTTTTAAGGAGGTGTGGCAGAGTGGTCGAATGCACTGGTCTTGAAAACCAGCGTACCGCAAGGTACCGGGGGTTCGAATCCCTCCGCCTCCGCAATAAAAAGAATAAAAGAGCCCATTGCTAATGCAATGGGTTTTTTTGTGCGTAAAACTGAAATCAGAAAAGAAATCATTCAATGGCCTAAATTGTAGCGTAGTGAATTCTAAAACCTACCTTTACGAAATGAGGAAATTGATTTTATTGTGCATGTCGGGGCTTTTATGCTTGGGCGTATTAGCCCAAACCTCCCTATCGACTAACATCCTCAAGTATAAACTCGCCGATGGGTCAAGTTATATCGATGTTTGTATTGATATCACATCAGCTAGTATGGAAATAGAGCTTATTGACTCTGTTTGGCACTCACACACAGAAATAGTAATTACAGTTGAAAACTCAAGTGAATTAGTATCATTTAGGAAGGTTAATCTCGAAGGTCCACTCACCACAGATTCATTGATAGCTCATACAGGCTCACATTTTCATCTTGAGAGGATTAAATTGGATCATGGTAATTACTCCATTACAACCCAAATAGCTGGTGAAAGTAATGTCGATGAAATTAGCATTAGTTTAGGTGATAGACCTGAGATATCTGACGTTATGCTTATAGAAGCTTACTCAAAAGTTAATCCTGGTGAGGTTAGTGATATTTCTCGCTCTGGGATGAACCTGGTCCCTCTTGTAGACACTAGGATCTCACCAATGGCAGATAAAGCAAGATTCTATGTTGAGTTGTACAATATTGATAAGGTTGTCGGTGAGGACTCTTTATTTCTAATGTCGTTTGGATTTACTGGAGGAGATGGTAGAATGTCTTTAAACCATACGAGATATTTGAGACTTAAAGCAGCGGCTGTAATTCCCATTTTTGAAACACTGCCTGTTGATATAGCTGTACCTCCTCTCGAAGGGGGTTTTTTGACTATTGAACTGAGAACTAAGAATGGGGATGAAATAACTCGTCTTAACTATCCAGTATCACGCTGGACACCTGACGCCTCTCTCCCACTTTCGGATGTCCCTCTCCTTAACTTTGCTTCAAATTGGACGGATATAGGTAAACTTTATAGACATCTCGAGGATCACTTACCACTCGGTACAGCAACTCAGCAGAATACTATATTAGGAGTGCTTAAGGAAACTGATGATATCGATATGATGAAGGGCTTTTTAGAGCAGTTTTGGGTTAATAGAAACCCGAATAACCCGCAAAAAGCATGGGAAAATTACGCTCATGAGGTTATGGTAGTCGATAGCGTATTTGGAGGTTGCAGAAGTGGTCATGGCGCAGATACTGACCAAGGTTATGTTTACCTTAAATATGGCAGGCCTAACACTATTGTTTCACGTCTTTACGGTACTGACTACTATCCATATGAAATATGGCATTATCACCATACTGTAGGTCTTTCAAATCGACGTTTCTTGTTTTTTGCGCCACACGTTGTAAGTGAATGTCTTGAGATTCTACACTCAGATATGCCTGGAGAAATAAGAAATGATGACTGGATAGAGGTGTTAAAATCACGTGAAAATAGATTGAAAGTAACAGAGTCTCAATTAAATAGGCTTAACCCTCGTGATACTCATTCTCGTGAAGAGCCGGAAGAATTGTTTTATAATCCCAGATGACAACTTCGGTCGCAATATTAAATTGGAATGGTGTCCATCATCTCAAAACCTACCTCCCGTCAGTTATTGAATATGCTAAGTCGGATTCATATAATGTGTTCGTTATAGATAATGGCTCCACTGACAATTCTGTTGAATGGCTCAATGAGCATTTCAAGGAGGTTCAGGTGATAGAGTTAGATGAAAATTACGGGTTTGCGGGAGGTTATAATAGAGGTTTATCCCAAATTATTTCGGATAGATTCGTCCTTCTAAACTCGGATGTAAGAGTTAACAAAGGATGGGTGACTTCAGTAAATAAATCTATGTCTGTCAATAATTGGAAGGCTTCTGCCCCTCTTATATTAGACGATAAAAACCCTGATTTATATGAGTATGCTGGTGCTGCTGGGGGATTTATAGATAAAGATGGCTTTATGTTTTGCGCAGGAAGGGTGTTTGATTACTTTGAAAAAGCTGATAGCAAGTATAGAACAGATAGAGAAGTATTTTGGGCTTCTGGAGCAGCACTTTTTATAGATGTTAAAGTTTGGCAAGAAGTTGGAGGTTTAGACGATGATTTGTTTGCTCACATGGAGGAAATTGATTTATGCTGGCGTCTCAAAAATAGAGGGTACAAAGTTGGTGTATGTGGAAGTGCATCTGTCAGACATTTAGGTGGTGGAACACTCACTTCATCTAACCCCTTTAAAGTCTATTTAAACTTCAGAAACAACCTTATAATTCTTGCAAAGAATAAAGAGGGCTGCGTTCCTGTGTTTATTTTCAGACGCTTGATCCTTGACGGTGTAGCTGCGATTAGGTTTTTACTTAGAGGCGAAATTTCATTTTTCTTAGCAGTTGTAAAAGCTCATTTAATATTCTTCTCAATGGTGCCTTCAACTTTAAAGAAGCGTGAATTTGAAAAAACCAACCGCAATACTGAAAAAAGCAATCTTGTGGGTACCTATTCAAAAAGTATTCTAATACAATATTTCTTGAAAGGAAAAATTAAAATGAGTGAGCTTTCTCGCTCTGATTTCAAGTGAATTTGACATATCTATACAGCCGTGAATTACAGCTGTACAAACACAAAATCATACAATAATTAGAGTTTGAAGTTGCTTTCATTAGCACTTCATTATGAGAACTCATGCGCCACTTTTGCCATATGTTATTGCTTTTTGGGTAGGCACATCTTTAGGAATCGGCAAGCTAGAAATATGGAATTTTATATTAATTACTTGGATCATCTCTGGCTGTTGGATAGGATTTAGATGGTCATTGCAATTTACTAGTTACCGTTTCATTTTCTTTATTGCATGCTCTGCTTTAGGGTTTATTAGAGCAAATACATATGTGGTTAATGTGCCTTATAAAAGTGGTGATTTTATTGTCTTAACATTAAAAAGCTGTAAGCCTCAACCTTTGAATTACGGTAAGAACATCTACGGTTATGCTAGCACGAGGGAAATAGGTAAAGTGGGAATAATTTGGCCTAGTGAAATGAAGTTTCCATCTACTGAAAGCATTTCATTAGGGATCTGGAAGCCTTTTGAAGATAAGAAACTAGGAAACTTCGATGTGAAAGCATATTATGAAAGTTTGGGGTGCAATGGAGTATTTAAGCCTATTGAATCGATGAGTTTAGATAGCGACATTCCTATTTCTTCAATTTATAGATTGACTATGATCAACAACCTTGTGGGTGCTGGTGTTGAGAAGCATGCTTTGGGATTTATGTTAGGTTTATCAACTGGGGACAAAAGTCTTCTAAGTAGAAAGGCAAAAGACTTGTTTGCCAGAGCTGGCCTATCTCATCTTCTCGCAGTAAGTGGCTATCATGTAGGGCTCGTGGGATTTATCCCATTGTTGTTTTTAAGAAGTAGAAGACGGGAAATTAAATACTTATCAGGGTTTGGATTAGCGGCGATTTGGACTTTTATAATTGCATGTGGAAGCCCATGGTCAGCAATAAGATCTGGAATTATGCTGACCGTTGCTATTGCGGGGAAATGGGCAAGTCATTCGGTTCTGCCTTGGCAAGCTCTATGTGTAGCTGCTTGGATTGTGGCATGGATAGATCCATATGCACCGCAACAATTAGGCACGCAATTAAGTTTTGCAGCTACGGCAGGAATTTTATCAGTTGTATCTAAACCCAAATGGTTGATGTTAAGAATCCCCATTGCTGCACAAACCGCTACTTTAGCATGGCTAGCATTGGTTTTTCAAAAAGTTCCGATTTTCTTTCTACCCTTAAATGTAATTGCAAGTGTCATTGTGACTTTTATCGGTGCGATAATTGGCCTTGGGAGTTTTGCTATAACAATTGATCCCGTGGTTGGAAATGCAATATTGAATTTCGGTGGTCTTATAACAGAGGGATCCATTCAAGCGCTTGAATGGTTTGATCAATCAACTCATTTAGTAATGAATGTTGATTCAGTTGGTAACTTTATTGCCGCATCAATATCTGGTGTGGCGTGGTTGCTCAAGGATACCATCCCATTTATGCTATCACGTCTGATATCGGCTACAGCAATACTATTTTTATCTTTTAATCTTCTTAGTTAAGCTTAAGTAAGTTAGTAAGCACTTGGTCTACGTAACCTTCCCACTCGGGGATATGAGCAAGAGGCAATATTGCATTCACTCTATTGTTTCTGCGTGAGTATATCGCCTCAACGAAGAATCCATCTAATTCGAAGATGCATAAAATGTATCTATCCTCTACTACTCTAGATGCATAACAAATTCCTTTATCCCACATGTAGCTGGTTTTCTCATTAAGAGGAAGGCGGTTGAATAGGTTGAGTTCCATAGTTAAATCTTTTGTTTGATACTCACTTTACGCAACTACTTAGATTAAGGTTTCATTTATACTGAATAAAAACATCTTCTTTCTACCTTCGTTTCATGGATAGAGTTCATTTGGTTGAATGCCCAAGAGATGCATTACAAGGTTGGCCTCACAAAATATCTACAGAAGATAAGATCACATATTATCGTGCTCTATTAGATGTGGGCTTCGATACATTAGATTTAGGATCATTTGTATCTCCTAGAGCTGTTCCTTCAATGGCGAATACAGACAAGGTGCTTTCTGTTTTAGAAGATGAAGCTGTTTTACCTAAGCCAGGAACTAGGGCGCTTGTGATAGTAGCTAACGAACGTGGGGCAAAGCAAGCAAGTGCATTTAAAACGGTTAATGACTTAGGTTTCCCATTGTCATTATCAGAGTCCTTTCAGCAAAGGAATACTGGCGCGAGTATTGATGAAGCCTTTTATAGGCTTGAGAAAATACAATCTATTTGTCAAAACAATGACAAAAGGCTTGTCGTCTATCTAAGTATGGGATTTGGAAATCCATATGGTGACTCTTGGCATGAAGATATGTTGGCCAAATTTTCAACGAAACTTCATAGAGATCTCGGAGTGGGAGTTATCGCTTTAAGTGATACCGTGGGTACAGCGAGTGAAGAAATAGTGGAAATAGCTTTTAAGGAAGTTATATCTGAATTGCCCGATGTGGAGTTCGGTGCTCACTTGCATCTTCATGCTACTGAAGGATTAAAAAAAATCGAGGCTGCACTTAATGGTGGTTGCCGTCGATTTGATGGAGCTATTCGAGGAATAGGTGGATGTCCTATGGCTCAAGATGACCTAGTGGGTAACGCCCCAACTGAAAAAATGATTGAGTTGTTTACTTCGAAAGGTCTGTGGAGTGTGAAAAATGAGAGAGCTTGGAGTCAATCACAAAGTCTTGCGGCTTCTATTTTCGAGTAGAAATTTAATTTAAGCAGTGATTAAATACATCAATGCTATATAAACTTGTAGATAGTGCTATAGTTTCTATTTGAAACTCTGAAATAAATATTCTGTAATTTCTCATAATCATCTATACGAGTACAAGAAGTAAAAAGTTACATTTTTTATCTCGTTTTAACCAAGAGTGACATAAGCGATTGAGAGTCCCAATAGAGTTGCTATTAGTTTCTTGTAATTAAAGGCATGCCCCTCCCCGCTTTCAAATATGACTGTTGTTGATACGTGTAAAAGGATACCAATTACTAACCCGTGAGTCGCTGACATAAAAGTACTTACTCCACCAGGAATAGAAACTCCAGAGTGAATTATTGTATCATACAAGTACATGCCTAATCCGGGCATTATCCCGAATAGAGTAAGTAAACACCACCTCGATACCTTAGTCGCACCAGTAGACTTAATAAGCCCCATTAACACTAGAGCTACCGGTAGTTTATGGAGGGCTAACCCCATAAACAATGCAGAGCCTATAGCTGTGTCAGCATGGACATGAACGTGCAAACTGCCCATCGATCTAACCTGATGAGCAACATCAACAGCTGAAGCACCTTCAGCTAGTGGCATAGATTCTAATAATGCATGGATACATAAACTCACAATAGCAGCCCAAGGCATTACTGTAGAGGTCTGGTGGTTAGATGAATCGTTCAAATGAACGTGTCCGTGTTCTAAACCTTTAGAAAGGTATTCGAGTAAAATTTGTAATAAAAAGCCTATAAGAACGAATGTACCTGCAATAGAACTGTATGAGAACGCCTCGGGTACAAGGTGTAGGAATATCAACCCCATGATGAATGCCCCTCCAAAAGCAAGGATTATGGATAAGTTGTTCATCGCTCGATCACCCAAGATCTCTAAAGCTAATCCACCGATTAGAGCAACAATTAATAATGCTAAGCTT
>DQKQ01000120.1 GCA_015660615.1 Flavobacteriales bacterium | reverse complement strand
TTATGTTCCTCTCTAACCACCCTTGTCCTATTAAACCTAGACTTAAAATCGTTAGGTCCGACCGGTCCACCCGTCCCCATCTTGTTCATCGACTCCAATTGACCAGTACCCAACTTCTTGGCACTACTCTTCTTGATTACAAACTCGCCCGGTGTCAACATAGCCGGAACGGTATCTCTATTACCCTTGCCCGGCACAAAACCGCCCCTAGCATATCCTTGGATTCGTCCACCGGCAGCTTTGCGTTTTCCTCCTATTCCCACAAGGGCACCCAAACCGGGGCCTAAAGCTCTACCAATTTTTAATGCTATTAAGCTGGCGATAAGTGGCAGTAGTGGTTCAAGAGCTTCAGCTATTCTAATAAACGCACTAGCCATTTCCAAAGCACCCTTAGCTACAGACCTGAAGGTGGAGCTGTCGGCAAACTCGCGTATCATGGCCGAAAACTCTTCGCGCACTTTCTTCGCCTGAATCGCGAGGGATTTCTGTGCAGTTTCAGCATCCCTAGAGACAGAACCAGAAGAAGACTGAGCAACATTCAATGCGTCTTGGGCGGTGGTAAATTGTCTGATAAGTGGAATAACCTTACCAATCTGACGGAATCCACCAAGAGATTCAACAATTTCACTAAATCTAAAGTCTCTTGGATTGAGACCTTTTAAACCTTGAGACAATCTACTAACGGCCTCGTAAGCGCCTACGAACTGCCCCTGAGAATCCCTCAACTGGATACCGAGAGCGGCTAGCTGATCAACGGTGTCAGTCCGTTGAATACGTGTAAAGATAGTTCTTAAGCCAGTAGCAATCGTCTCGGCAGATTCACGAGTTGTAGCACGAACAGAAGTGAAAAGAGCAATTAGCTCATTAACGCTACCACCGGCAGCCTCAAACACACCACCAACACGACGAATAACAGTAATCAAGTCTCCAGATTCCACAGCAAACTTTTTAGACACAGAGTTAATTGCATCCATTGTTTGTTCAAGAAACTTAATATCTCCGCCAGCAGCCTTTGCCTCGTTTCTAAACTGCCTTAATACAGCGATAGCACCTTCGGTAGTATCGGTAAGACTGTTAAATGTAGCACCAAGACTGGTTTTAGCGAGAATGTCTAATGCTTGACGAGTTTTTTCAGCCGAAAAACCAGCCTGAGCCAAGACCCTTGAAACGTTAAGCAGTTCTTTAGATGAGGCCCCCCAAACAGTCGATAGTCTTGTAACTTCCTGAGTTAGATCCTGTAGATTTTGTACCGTTTTACCCGTGACCTGAGAGATCTTAATTAACTCTCTCTCAAAAGCAATAGCCTCTCCTACGGCATT
The DNA here is from genome assembly GCA_015660615.1 of Flavobacteriales bacterium. Taxonomy (GTDB): domain Bacteria; phylum Bacteroidota; class Bacteroidia; order Flavobacteriales_D; family Sanyastnellaceae; genus UBA974. The sequence continues at coordinate 3,055 of DQKQ01000120.1, read as the reverse complement.
TTTAATCGCGCGAGCAAGCGCAAGCATGGTTCCGGTAGCCACCGTAATGACACTAAATCTACGGGCGGCTTCAGAAAGATTTCGATTTAGGCGACCTACAGATTTCGCAGAAGATGAGGCAGCCTTATCGACGCCTTGCATCTGTTTGTTAATTTGGGCTAAAGTTCGAGCGTCTCCCTTTACTTTAACATTAGCCGTTATTCCGGAGAGCTGTTTTCTTATATCGCCAACAATATTAGACGTATTACGAGGTGCCTGTAGTTGTATCTGAGCAGTTAAGTTAAATCGCTCTGCCATCTTTGCTCCACCCTATAAAGATAAAGGGGGATTAGTATACACCTTTCCCCCCATAGACTTTCCACACCATATAAAATACACATATTGTGTTAATTTGTGGTTTTAGTTGTTTTTCTTTTTCTGGTAGCGGTGGGTTTTTCTGGAGAAGCCTCTTTTTCGGGTTCTTCGGATGGTTTTTCCGCTTTTACCGGAGATTTAAGGGGTTTATCTTCATCATCCAAGAAGGGTTTTCTTTCTTTTAATGATATTTTGACCCAATCCTCCTCTCCATCGTCACCCACAACCAAAATAACCTCTTCACCCTCTCTATTAACAAAGTATAAATCATCCTGATCTATGTTTTTCTTGCCCTTTTCCGTACGATAAGCGACAAATCGCCCATCTTGGTTGACCAGTCTACCCTCTATGTCCACAAGATGACCCTCGTCATTAACGAATCTCAATTCCTCATCAACGAATTTAAACTCTTTCAAGAACTTATTCTCTTCTAAGTTTTTATCGTAGTTCGGATCAAGACCATAAATCATACCGGCTAGATCGCTAGCCGCTTCAACAACCCACGGCTCATCAGCGTTTGTGTCATACGCATTCTGATCGGGAAATCGGGGGGTTTTTGTGGCAGGATCTAAAATACATAGGCGGATTAGCTCAGAAAACCGGGCGTTGTCGGCCTGACCTTCTGCGGAATTTGCGTCTAGTGCATTCTTTTCGGACAGAAGCTCTCTGAACTTTGCCCGAAGTTCTCGCAGCTCTAGGGCAATCTCCTTCGCCTCGCTAAGACGGATTCCCCCGCCCTTGAGGGCCTCTTCCCGACCCGATATATCGTCAATAAACTTGTCGTTATCTTTTTGTTTGTCTTCGTCCCAAATGCCCTGATCGGTCATATAGTCTGTGAGCTTTTGTCTAAGTAGTGCCCCAGAATCCAAAGCCTTTCTAAAGGTTTCATTGTACTGGACTTGAGAATCGCGATAATCTTGTGCCGTTGGCTGCCTAAGAAGGGTCTTAACAGTGTTCCCATCTTTGTCAACTCCCTCGATTACTCTATCCTTATTATCGTCTTTTTTATTCGCCATCTTTTTCTCCTGTCTTAACTGGTAAAGTAATATAGTGTTTCTTACGAATTATATCATAATTGACAAATTCTGACTCTAAGTTCCTTATCTGAGTATTCCCCCTATCTAAAATTTGCGCCCTAGCCTCTTCGTATATTTCGTATATCTTTTTTTGCTCCGATGTTTTATCTTCTTCAGCAACATCAAAACCCCACAAAAAACCAAAACTACTCTCTAGTGTAGAAAGAGAGCCAATCATAGTTGTTTGTATTTTCTTTCTAGCGGCTTTAAAAAGTTTGTCTTTAGACAATTCTTTGCCACGCTCTTCTCTCGCAGACCTCAGATCCAGAGATTGCTTCAGAAAATTATTATATTCCTCCGCCATTATCTCCCTCCTTTCATCTTGTTAATTGCAGCTTTGTGCGACTCCATAGCTATGTCCTGACGCACATCTTGAAATTCAGTAAAACTGATTTGTTCTCCATCGGCCTCTTTTATTAGCGACTGCCTATTTTTAATAGTGGACCTAGCCACCACGTCGTTTAGGTTATATATTTCTTGAGCCGCTTCCGAATCGGGGGTTACCACAAACACCTCCTGAGAATTCGCTATTTTTGGATTTGTTATCATGCTATCGACTTCTTGCTGTTTCTTATCTTTTTCATATTTCCTTCGCTGCACTATAAACCAACCGTCTAAACAATCATCGTCTTCAATTATCTTTGCGTTTGGAGAATCCAGACTCTCGTAGACATTATCATACATAGAAGAATAGCTACATAAGTTTAACTGATCCTTTGTGAATCGACACGAGGGCTTTCCCAGAAGGTTGGAGTGTTTTTTCCCATTAGCCCACATAGACCTCCAAGGGTCTTTTCTAGCAATTGACCTGAATACTTCGGGCGATATCTGCTCAGAAGAATAATGATCCATAATCACCGAAATGGGAAAGTTCTTCCAATTGTAATGAGACCCATCTTTTAGCTTAGTTGTCTGTGAGATTAGCCACACAGACTTAGAAAATAATGCCACGCCCTCGCAGGAAGTGTGATCAAGGGCCATCTTTTTTGATTTATATTTATACAGATTCCTTTCCATTGATCTTATGTTCGCCCTGACCCCCCTCAGCTTTTTCGAGCTAAAGAAAGACTTAAACGCCTCTACCTTAAGATCTTCAATTTTCTTTTCTATATTATCCGCCTCCCTATCGTCAAATGGTGACCACAGATCGTTGTCAACCAATATTTCTATGAGTTCCTTCTTTATGTATACTCCACGAAAATATGCTTTCTTATAAGCTTCGTCGTAGACATCATACGACTCCTCCAGCAATTCTAGTGTGGGCTCATATACATATAAAACAAGATCGCCCAGAGTCAATCTGAGACGACCTTGTAATATTCTGTATAGAGTCTTTTCGTAAAAAACATCATCCATCCCATTTCCCTAGTGTCTAAATCTAACTATGAAGTACTTCCACCTTGGACAGTCAACACGTTAAAGTTTGAATACGAGTAACTGACAGTAGCGTTTCCTCCACCAGTATCTGCCCCCGAGTAAGACACGGACGAAAGCTTATTCTTAACTCCAAGATCAAGAATTGTGCCAGCGGTATCTAGAATCTTGATAGTACGGTTTTCGAGGTTTGGATGCGAACCAGAGACACTTACCAAATCACCAGAAGTTGCAATCACTTCAAACTCGGC
>DQKQ01000105.1 GCA_015660615.1 Flavobacteriales bacterium | reverse complement strand
TACTACTGAATCAATTTGAGCACTTGTGCCAAGACCGAAGTGAAGGTGGCGGGAGTTTTGGGCTAAATATTTGTCACCACAAAATACAACATTCATCTCAACACCGCCGGTGTGAAAAACTTCAACGACTGCACCGATTGCATCGCGATTAACAGTCACTCCCTGGGGTCGTATTTTTAAGTAGTGATTATCGTTAGGTATTCCTGCTAAAACGATTGCGCTGTCTCCTATTTGATGTGACACGATGTCTGGGAAGCCGTCGTTGTTATAGTCGCCAGTTGCTACTGCAAAAGAAAATTGATCAATATCTGGAGTAGATGAAGAAGCGTTTGTCATAGGTGATGAACCTTGATTCACAAAAAACTGATTAGGTTGATATCCATAATCATCAAAAACATTTGGAATCTCTGTATAAGCAGAGGTTCCTGATGCGACATAAAGATCAGGCCATGTGTCGTTGTTGTGATCGAACCAACTTGCGCCCCAACAAATTTGGCTTACTACAACTCCCTCTTGAATAGCTATATCAACAAAATTTCCAGAGATGTTAAGGTCATTTCTCATTAATGAGTTACCCTCAAAACCATTCGTAACATATAAATCCATATCACCGTCCCTATCATAGTCACCGAAAGATGAACTCATCGCATAAATACCTAAGTTCACGGACCACATATTTGACATATCAAAAAATGTTCCATCACCATTATTCTTATAAAAAGCATTTAGATTATCTAATCTATCATTTATAACATGTAAATCAAGATGACCATCTTGGTCTATATCAATAAATGTCGATTGAAAGGATTGGACTACACCATTTCCAACACCTGCAGTTGTTGTGACATCCGTAAATGTTCCATCACCATTATTTTGATAGAGTTCATTTGTGGATAAATCAACCGATGTGTGGTAATTACAGATATACAAATCTAAGAAACCATCATTGTTATAATCTCCGAATGACGCCCCATAACTTTTTGTGTCATCTTGTGTAGAAATACCGGAAATATCAGAAATGTCAGAAAACTGCAAATTGCCATCATTTCTCCATAGTTTATTTGAGGCATTTCTATTAGTCACTAGAAAATCTTGATCTCCATCATTATCTATATCAGCCCATAAGACCATTTTTGCTTCAGATTGGTCATTTGAAATATTTAATATCACCTCTTGAAACCCAACGCCTGTTGGATTGTTATATCCTACATAAAATCTCAACTGACCTGCATGATGACCAAAAGTTAAATCATCAATATCATCACCATTAAAATCTGCAAAACTCACTCCTGTTCCTAAAAATCCGTCGGTATGATCTGTAGGCAATAGCATATCATATGATACATTTACTAATTGTGACTTTGCATTTATGACGATAACCGACATGATGCAGAACAAGATAAAAACTCTAATAAATTGCATTTGTAGGTTCATACTTTATGCACATGTCATATATACTCAATGAATTATATTTTTACAATGTAGTTTATTATCTAGACTCATGCAACTTATTGTATCTTTAGACGTCTATAGTATCTATAAAAATAACGCTTTAATATTATTAAATATGAACCATTGTAAAAACATAGTTTTACTGTTATTTGCTGCTCTTGCTGCTACAGTGAGTATTGCGCAAATTTCTCACGGAGGCTTCCCTGTAAATTGGGATGACGCAACTTATAATCCAACTTTTGAAGTTAAAAGCATGCCTATTGTTGATGTAGTTACTGCTGCTGCTGAAGATGCAGTCACTGATCAATTTAAAGACGCTCCTTGGAGATTTGGTTTAGAAAGAGAAGTAGTATACAACCTTGAAAATTCAGGAACATGGTCATTTGAAAACGGAGACCATGTTTGGAGATTAGGTGTTAATTGCCCAGAGGCTCTAAGTGTGAGCTTTATGCTTTCTACTTTCGATCTTCCTTCTGAAGCGGCTCTATATATTTACAATTCAGATAGAACGGCTTTCTTAGGGTCATTCACTCAGGACAACAATAAAGAGTGGGGCGGCCTATCATTGGGAGTCCTCGATGGTTCAAGAATGATTCTTGAGTACCACGAGTCACCAGCTTCTCATGGTCTTGGTTCAATTGAAATAGGAACAGTCGTTCACGGCTACCGTTCTTTATTAAATCACCAAGACGCTATTGTTGAAGAAATGACTAGCAGAATGGGACCTTTCGGAAACTCTGGAGCATGTAACGTAAATGTAAACTGCCCTGAAGGAGCCGATTGGCAAACAGAAAAGCGTTCTGTAGCACTTATCGTAAACGGTGGATACGCTTACTGCACAGGTTCATTAGTTAACAACACTGCGAATGACGCAACACCTTACTTCCTAACTGCTAACCATTGCATCGGAACACCTAACACTTGGGTTTACTATTTTAACCATGAGAGTGCTGATTGTTCTGGCACTTCTGGACCCACAGACCAAAGTGTCTCTGGCGGTACTTTGTTAGTGCAAAACGGAGGCTCTGACTTTGCTCTTATTGAATTAAGTTCTACCCCTCCAGCTAGCTACAACGTAGAGTACGCAGGATGGGACAACTCGGGAAACATCCCGTCTGCCGCAGTCGGCATACACCACCCAAGTGGGGACTTAAAGAAAATTTGTTTCGAAGATGACGCTCCCTATCACTCAAACACAGGTGGTGCTGAAGTGTGGTGGATCGATTCTTGGGATTTAGGCGTTACTGAACCTGGATCATCTGGATCTCCTCTTTTTGATAACAACCACAGAATTATTGGTCAATTATATGGGGGAGCTGCCGCTTGCTCAGGATCAGTCAACAATGGAGCATACGACTTCTACGGTCGTTTCAACGTAAGTTGGGGACTAGGTGCTTCGGATTACTTAGACCCTCTTAACACTGGAGTTTCTGTACTAGACAGCTACCCTACTAACGCAGTTCCTGGAGCTGGTTGTATGGATGCTACAGCTTGCAACTACGATCCAGAAGCAACCTCTGATAATGGATCTTGCCAAGAGTTTGATGTTTGTGATGTTTGTGGAGGAAACGGTTCAAGCTGTACAGGTTGTACTAACGCTGAAGCATGTAACTATAACCCTGATGCTACTATAGATGATGGATCTTGTATTTTAGGAGGAATAGGTGTAAACGTTACAGTTGGTGGTGGATCTTGGGATTCTGAGATTTCTTGGTCTATTGTTCAAGATGGCGATATGATTATTGCTAACGGAACAGCTGGCAGTTCAGATATATGCATAGGTGATGGTTGCTATACTTTCGATATGATTGACAGTTATGGAGACGGATGGAATGGTGCAATATATACTATTACAAACACTGTAACTGGTGATATCATCGGCTCTGGGGATCTTGACTCTGCAACAAATGGTGACGGAACATCAAATGGACAGAACTACTTTTCTAT
>DQKQ01000231.1 GCA_015660615.1 Flavobacteriales bacterium | reverse complement strand
TTAAAAGCACTCCCACCAGAGGTGGTCATATTCAGCTTGGTTGCGAGTTTGAATGTATTAGCCATATTGTTTCCTTATCCAAGGGCAATCGCTAAAGCTGTGATGTCCGCACTTACAGCCTCATCGTCCCGAATTTGCTTTATGTTATTACCACTGTCCCTGAAAAAGAGCTTTTTATCCGCATAGTTAATTGCCAACTCTCCATAGTCAAGATTTGACGTATTGGGTTCAGCGTCCGTCGTTGCACTATTAAAGAGCCTTAAAGTATTTTCTTTAGCCACTAAAAAGTGCCACCACTAATGGTAGCATCTACAATAGCACCACACCGTACTGTTGCCAACATTGCAGTGGTAAAAGTCGCTGTTGTGCTGGGTTCAGTCGTCATAGCATTAACAAATGTCCAAGGCGTACTGTCACCTGTATTCGATTGATCTCTAAATATACCTGAATACTTTGTACCTGTTGCTACATACTTCCCATAAAACCCGAAATCAGCAGAATCGGCAGAGTTGGCTTGCGCTAATTTGATGTTAACATCTCCAATCGCAACTTCTGTCGAGGTTGCGGTGGTGGTATCGCCGTTCACGATGAGGTTTCCGGTTATAGTAACGTCATCTGGCATTCCTATTGTTAAAACATCACCATTCATAGCGGTTACCACTTCATTTGCGGTTCCCTGAATGGTTAAAGTGTCGCCAAGGTCAATGGCAACGCTTCCGGTGTTTCCTGCTACAGTTACAGTAGAGTTGGCTAATTTAGCATTGGCTATTGTGCTCTCAACAAGATCACCGCTTACAATAGACGTTGTTAGGTTTAGCTTTGAATAAGCGATACCCGCCGATGCGTTTACATCCGCATTGACTACAACACCACTTGAAATAGAAGCAACACCAGTTGACGTAATCGCTATATCTCCAGATAAGGCTCTGTTAAACCACTTGCTCGTACCGTCGTAAACCGCTATATGTCCACCAATCAACGAAACAGTATTATTAATGTTTGTATCATTAAGGTCAGCAAAGTCATCTGCCGTAGCCATCTCAGCATCTACATAGGCTTTAATTGATTGCTGGGTGGCAAGTGAAGTGGCACTCGCAGAACCTCCACCTAATGTGTCTTGGTCAAGGATTGGTGCTCCGACCCAAGCCCATCCACCTTGCGATGTTGAATTAGCGATATAAAAACCATCATTAGTTGTTCCAAAGATGGGTTCACCTAAACCGCCGGGTGTTAATGTGGTTCGACCTGTGTCTGCTCCACGTTTGATTTGGATTGTGTTACCCATTAGAAGGTTCCTCCGTTAATAGATTTATCCGTTAATTGTGTTTGTAGGCTTGAATTTAATAACACATCGTTAGATGCTGTACCCCCGAAAGCCTTACCATCGAGGTTGTTAATTTCTAAAGCACTGGAGGTCACTAAAGAGCTGTTTAGTCGCAATCCTTTATCTGCCCCATTATGAGTTGTTATGTTCATATCGTCAGAGGATAGCTCCATTGAACTCTGCACACCCTCGCCATCAACTACTCGTTTTAAGTTGGTCTCAAGACCCTCATTATCATTGGCTGAGTCATGCACAGTCAATAAGTCCTTAAAGACCAGTCCCGGTACTTTCGATCCTATCCCTGCCATAGTGTTATGAATCTCTCATATTTATTATGTTTAAACTATTACTTCCGATTACGTTTTTCGTACTCTTTCATGACCCGCTTACCGTATCCCGGGGCAAGTAACGGTGCATACTTGTCCAATGCTTTTGCTGGGTCACTTTTCATATCTAACCAGTACAGATGCTTACCAACTATAGGTATGTGTCTTATGGATTTTGCACCCCTCTTTTTAAAATCTTTTAGGGCTCGTTTAAACATCTCGTCTGAATTTTTATATTTTTGTATCCTCTTATTAAAAGCAAACAAGTCCCTCGCCGGATCATCAATCCAGTCAATTGGCATCATGATCATTTTAATGATAGCCTCGCTTGGTTTGCTGTGTAAGAAGTTGTAATAGTGATATCTACTTAACATCATCAGTTTCAGTATGTTGCTCAAGACAAGATCGTTTATTGGTGTTTTTCTTCCAGCCATCCAATCTTTAATTGTGTCTGCCCCAGCCTCTGCCATAGCCAATATACTCCCAAGGACTAAGAATCTATACATAGACTGAAGTCTCTTGTGCTTTGCCTTTATATGCTTTCCAGCCCTATGTAATGCCTCAGCCTCATTCTTTAATATCTGTGCCTCATTCACAAACAAGTCCAGTCTCTTAAGTGCAAATGTTTTTAACATGTAGAACAGTCTCCTGCCGTCATTATATCTTAAGTACCCAACTGGTAATTCGCTGTCAGCAACAGGCTGAACATCGAGCAACTCAGAATAGGCAAGTAACTCGGTAAGCTCGGTAACCTTCCCACTGGCGAGCTCCTTAACGAGCTGATTTAATTCTTTTCCGCTGAACTTTCTGGTTAGGCGTGCGTACATAAGCCTCGTATTCTTATTATCCTTACCCTTCATAGCCATCTTGGCTTGCTTCTCATACTTCTTCATAACCGTGTTGGTTAATGTTTCCTTGCCAATCGCGTCCATCTTTTTTAAGAGAGTCAGTTTAAACACAACCCGACCAACTCTCGATAAGGCTGTATCGCTCTCATTTAATTCCCTTAAGATGGTGTCATCTAAACCTAAATTCTTCAGCTTATATTTATTTAATCGGACGGTAGATAACATCATCTCCTTTAATACAGATGCGTAGGTTCCGGGTCTAAGGTATCCAAGGAACTTACCCTGCCCCTGTCTGTAGACACTAACCCCTAAGTCAGCGAGCTGTGTTACCGCAGAAAAAACACTCCCCATAGTTGTTATGTACCCAATGTTTCTAACACCATTTAGAAGGGTTGGCATGCCAGCTTTATTAAAATAAGCATTAAACAGGGTTCTAATTCTTGTCTCTTCCCCTATTGTTTTGAATGCTCCATGTTCTGCCTGAAGTTGCATTAACATACCACCAACCTGATCCTCCATACTCATGTATGGCATTCCAGTCCTGACCTGTTCATCTTTTCTTAAAACCTCAATAGCCTTAATGGCTTCTGATGATTTTCTATTCGTGTATACAGTCAATCCGTTATCTTCATTGCGTAAGAACACTCCAACCTTATTATCGAATATTCCAACACCCTTAATCTTCTGTCCTTTTGGGATTGACCTTAGTGTATACCTGTTTGGTTTACCACCAAGCCACTGAGCCAGAGCGACCATCCTCGACATATTGCTTCCATAATTAATAAGGGATACATTTGGGTCAGCATAAAACCTAAGCTGATCGAGACCTATGACATCAATTTTTCGTGATTTAGTCCAGTCGGCAAAGTTCACAGTGTTCAATCCCTTTACCTCTCTCATTATATAATTAGCAAGAGCGATCTGCTCTTCCTCAGTTAAACTTCTCCCCCTAAGAGCCTCAGCGTCTTGGATAGCTTCTGTTAACTTGCTCTTTTTACCAGAGGAGGTTATCCCATGAACGTATTGCAGAAAAGCGTCATAGTCAGACACCTGCCTTGGGAAGTGTGTCTCTATGTGACCTAAGTCTATTCCAACGGCGTGGGCTTTTTCATGCATACTCTCATGAGCAACTTTCCATGTTTCGTACTGTTTAAACGCACTGCGACTCAGGATCGATTGGATGGTAGCACTGTCCCCATTTAATAGAGCAAGCTTAAGCGCAACGTAGTTGGCTTTCTTTCGTCTGCCGATTGCCCTGTTTTTTAATTTTTTTAGTGAGGTAGCAAATGGGATTGCGGATTTCATATACTCATCCACGAGCCTCTTCTCACCCCTTTGAAATTTAACTACGTTCTGGGTTATCTTAGGATTGATCCTATTGACTTGTGATGAGAAGGTCTTGAATATGTCCCTGAGCTGTTTTGGTTTTGTGGCTCGCTCGTTCTTCTTGGCTCGCCTTAATTCTTTTCGGGTGGGTGTGCGTCCAAACTCTTTGGCGTATTCTTTTTGTTTGGTTGGGGATAGGGAGTAGCCCTCCCCTTTTTCTAACTTAGACTTGAGATCACTATATGATCGTTCACCTGATTCTGATTGGTATCCGAGCTCTTTAATCCTTTCGACCTCTGAGAGCCAATAATCTCTTGCGATTTTTCTTTTGTCTTTATCGGAGAGTTCTTCCGAATTAAGCTTGGGGTCGGTAGCTTCTCTAAACGAGATACTGCCCGTTGAAGTTCTTGTTGAGTCATCTATAATTCCTTTCTCTTGGAAATTTACGAAGTTTTTGCCATCTTGATCAAGTACAATTAACCGTGCGTTAGACCCCCTAATTTCAACCGTATGGTCAACACTCTTATCTAACAATTCTTGAGATATGGATTTGAGCTCATCCATGTTTTTAATTTTAAATTCATTTATATATATAGAGTCATTCTTACCTGTACTTGGGTCAAAGTGTAATACGCTAAACTGATTACCAAGCAGTCCAGCATAAGCGATATATAACTCTAATTTGTTTTGGTCTGGATTTTCAGCAGTAAAAACAACACTATTCTCTTTACCGTATTTATCAGTAACCGCCCCAGCTTGGGCGATTCTTCCATTAAGTCCCAACTCTTTTGCGATATCCGCAAGGGCTGAAACGTATGCGTGTTCACGTTCACTATTAATAGAATCAAACACTCCAGTTACACCCACTTCACCTTTTCGTCTATATGAAGAGAACACCTTGTTTGGATCAGCCCTTTCGTCAAAGGTAGACTTTTTCCCATTAATGAACTTCCTAATCTCACCAACTATTGGAGATTCATTTGAAGCTAAATATAAGTTAGAGCTCGTTGCTCTTAATTCTCTCGAACGAATAAAGGTTCTGGCGTTGTGTGAAATACTTGGATCAATAGACTCTGTTAAAGACTCAATCTTAAACGGTCTTGGTAGTTCCTTAATATTCTTAAAAACAATTTGTGCTGGATATGTTGGATGCTTGACAGTCCTATTGTCGCCAGTTAGTACCTTATCGAACTGTGCTACGTATAACACCTTCCCTCTGGTTAAATTTATATCAGGTTCAGATACAGACCTCTCAACTTCTTTTCTTAATTCTATTAAGGTCTTTCTATTCTTTTTTACTCGGCGATTGTTTATCTTTAAAGCTACCTTTAAGGCTTCCTTGAATCTTGGATTAGATTCACTTGATGATGATTTTGGATACTGATAAACAATAACCACATCATTACCTGCTTTTGCCTGATTTTCTAATGCAGTTGCACCGCCTACGCTCAATTGCCAACCGTTGTGTTTTTCGGGATATCTTATACCTTCAATAGACCTCTCACCCTTAACATTCCTTGCTATAGCATCACCACCAATCACAAATATTCCACCCTCCGCATTAGCCCCCATCGAAAACATCTCCATTTGCTTTTTTTCCGTGGGACCCTCACGAGCCATAAACTTCAATTCTTTTTCTATCTCAGTCTTATTATTTTCATAAAACTGCAAGTCTTCCACAGAAGTTACATCCTCACTATTAGCTATTCTTTCTGCGAACGATCTTATATCACTTCTATCTATAGCCTCAGTTGGCTTTGCTTGTTTTTCAAGTATCTCCATGCCATCAATGAGGTTTGTACCATCATCAAGTGCCAACTCACTTTTAAAGGCATCTAAAATATTATCGGGTATTACCGTATATGCGGGCAGAGCAACATCGTAGCCTAAGCTTCTGAGTAGTGACTTGCTGAATAGCTCCGCCCCCCCATACGGAAGAGACTCACCGCGGTTTTGAGCCTCTATCTCTACAGCATTTAACCAGCTATCGATAGCTCCTCTAAGTTCCTGATTAACTTCAGGAAGTCTGGAGTAGACAGCCTCTGCTGTATCTTCAAGGAAATCGGATTGGGTAGCGTTTGGTGATAATAACACACGTCGCGTACCGTCCTCGAATTCATAGTTTGTTGCTTGGACTGTAACTGCGTATCTGTTGATACCGTCATTGACATAACCTTCTTCCCCTTCCTTGATTAGTGCGTCCTCAAACTGGGATGGATCATATCCTACTTCAACCAGTTCTTGTTCGCTTTTGATATCTTCTATTGCGGTATCGGAGAACCCAAGTCCGATCTTATCTTTATACTTTGATAGCTGACCTACTCGTTTAGAGAATTCAGCTTGTTCTTCATTTGCTGGCTTTTGTATTTGATCTTCTTTTGCCTGTTTGATAGTTTTGTACTTCTCAATCTCTTCATTAACAATACCATCAACCTGCCCCTTAGTTAATTGACCTACAGCACCAAAAGTACCCCCAAAAAACGCACCAATTGCGAATGCTTCTTTATCCGCAGGGGTGGACAACAATAAGGCATCCATAAAATCTGGGTCTGGTTGACCTGTGGCTGATGCGACACCCTGTGTTTGAAAGAAGTTCTGTACAAGCTCTTCTGCACCCTCCATAGTAGCAACAGTACCGACTGTTCCAATACCTCTTATAAACTTTGATAGCGGTTTACGCATTGCCGGGTTCACACCAGCAAACGCCAATCCAAACTGGACAGCGTCAGCCCCAACTAAAGTTAAATTCTTTTGGAACACACCACTGGCTTCTTCACCAGCAACGTCTTTACTTATCCCACCCTCTACTAAATTCTTATAGGTATCAGACGCTTCCATAAAGCTCTCAATAGGTCTCATGGCAAGAGCGCCCATAACAGCACCTTTTATACCTTTGTAAGCCCTTGCTATCTTTGCACCGGGAATCATTAGGGTTGCCATTTGTGGAATTTGAGATGCAATCTTTGTACTGTAGAAGCTTGGGTTTTTGAAGTCACTCCATTCAAATTCCTTACCAAGCTCTGGTATATAGAGGTCATCCATGTTCTCCTCAAACCAATCAGAGGCAAGCTCTATATTGTTTATAGCGCCTTCAGGTAGTGGCTCATCAGCAAGACCGTTTAACCACAGAACTCCATTAGCGAGATTGTCACCAAGGGCATTTAATCCATATGTGAAAGAATTTGCTGTCTCTTCTGCTAATCTCTTTGTTTCAGAAATAGCCTCAGGGTTATCTTTTACAAGTTTACCTATCGCGCTTTTAACTTCCTCTAAGGTCTGTCTACCATTCTTGATAGCCTTATTAACAATAGACTCAGCTTTAGGAATATCTGCAATGAGATCGCCCTTGTTCTTTTCTATTTCTTTGGAGTTGTTTAAACGCTCTACAGCACCTTCAAACTCTTGGGCTTTCTTAGATCGGTTTATCTCACCAGCGTAATTTTGGACGGTAGGGTCGTCTTCAGGGAGACCTGTGTACTGCTTTGCAAATGCCAGAGAGTCACCCTTAGTGGATTCCCATATATTATCTACAATGTGATTAGATGCTTGCTTCCCAACTTCTGGGTCGCTATAAAATGCATAATTATATTGGGCTGGGTTGCCATTGGCATCCCTACCCGTGAAAGGTTTTCCTATTTCAGCGCCAAACATTTCAGCTAATTCAGGAGTCCATAGATGGTTACCGTACTGGTTTTGGTTAGCAGACCCCTTCTCGAACAGCCTTACGGTGTTGTAAAGAAAACCGTTTTTTTCGTTCATTTCTTTTTATATTTATTTAGACTTTCTAAATCGACCCTCTTCGTCCCAAACCCACCTCGTTTAAACATTCCTCCAATTTGTTTTAAAGCCATTTTTCTCTTTTCTTTATTTTCAATACCTATGGCTTTATCTTTTTTAGCGTTTCCTGTAAGTATACCAGTCCTTCCAAATACATCTTTAACGATGTTTGAACCTTCAGCTTTACTTGGATATCTTTTGTTTTGTATAGCTCTGCGCTCTACAATACTTGAACTTGATTTAGGATTTTTTGATCTACCCGCTAATTGAATTTTACTTCTCTTAACTGGACTTGTGTTAGCAAACGATCCCATTGTTTTGCTCACAGTCCGTTTTGTTGTTGGAGTAGGTTCTTTATAATTAACAGAAGCCATTGATTTATTTCGCTGTGCGATATATGCAGGACTATTTACTAAAGCATTATGTCTTTGCTCTGCTTCATGTTTTCCCAAGGCTTCTTTTGCTTTTTTATTACTACTCTTAGCGCTTGCAATAAACGATCTATCTTTAGCGTCTTTCATTTTCTTAGCTTCAATATTTTTAGCGTCTTGTATTTTCTTAGCTTCAATATTTGCTAATTGTTGTTGCGCACCACGATTTGCTTCCTCTTTATTAGGGAGAGCAATTCTTGGCATTTCCTCACGTCTGCGCCTCTTCATCGTTTGAGCGATTTGAGTGTGTACATTTGGACTTTGATCGGGCTTTGCTTTTTGTGTGTCAATGTTTTGTTGTAGTTGGTTACGCCTCGCATCTAAACTTTCAGCATTCCTTCTATAACTGCCATCAGCAATGTTAGCCTTATCTCTATCTGATAAGCCCGGAGGTGGTTTTCCTTTTAGTAAACTGCTTTCATAAGCTTGTTTTGTCTCAGGTGTGCCAGCATACACTTTAGGCTCATTACCCTGATTTGGAAGTTGACTTTTTAGAAAAGCTTTTTCTGTCTCAGGTGTGCCAGCATGTATTTTTGAAGTCTGAGCCTGATTCGTTACATCCATTGGTAAACCCGTTGGTGTTTCTTTTATGACTGGCTTCATTGGTTTAGATAGGTCAGTCTTTACTTTTCCACCTCCAGCGTTAGCAATAGGATCAGTGACCCCTGCTGGATTAGTGTTGGTCTCAACCACATTGTTTTCAATATTTTTCTTGATTATATCTCCCTTCACCTTAGGGGGCGTATCACCAGAGTCACCTTTTAAGTAGTCAGATGCACCTTTATATAATCTCTTAAGTATACCGGGCTTTGGGACTGGTGTACGATCATCGGTGGCTATATCTGTTTGGTCGAGTCCAAGAAGTTTTCTTTGAGAGTTTATATATTCATTACTCGATTTGTCAGACTCATACTGCAACTTGGTTATTTCTTGGTCTCTTAAGTTACCTTCGCCGTCATCCTCCCTTACAAAAAATTTATCCTTCCCATCAACCTTCTTTGTAAATAATTCTTTCTGTGCGTTCTTACCCACATAAGCTTGAGCGTCTGTTTTTCGTTTTGCTTCAGCGTCAATACGTGCGTTCTTATGGGCAAGCAACTCCTGTAAGGGAGTTCTTTTCATTCTTTTTGTTCCGTGTTGATATTCCATATAATTACCTATTTTTTACCAAGCCAGTCAAAGAGATAGTTTCCACCCTTATCTTGAGCACCAAGTGCACCCATGCCACCACCAAGTAAATCCGCCCAACCTTGTGATTTGGCTTGACCCTGACCTAACTTAAATTCTGCCATCTCTTGTTTTCTCTTCATTTCATCAAGCCTTTTCTTTTCATAGAGCTCCCTTGAGCGTTTTTGGATCATCTTATTCTTGTCCATCTCGGCGCCCATCTTTGCCTGTGATCCGATAATACTGCTACCCATATTTTGACTCAACAGACCAGTGTCTATTTGAAATTTTGATCTGTCGGTTTGATCTGCTATCTGACCTGTCGCTGTATTGAGACCCTTATTAACATCAGCGTCGGTCATGCCTTTCTTTTTTAGGTAATCCATATACTTCTTCTCATGACCCTTACCAATCCCAAATGCGTCCATCGCTGGGGCGACCAATCCTGCCCCGGCACTAAGTAATGCTCCCCACATATTATCCTACCCTCGTTGCTGTTATGTAATACAAAACGCCCGCCTGATCTTTTATATATAGGCGACCTTCATCTTGGGTTGGTTCACTGGGGCTTAGTTGCCCCTTCGTTAGACTTGTAAACTTAAAGTCTCCCATACCCATCTCAGTATTACTTACTCCTGATTTTGAAAAATTAATTGAACTCTGTTTCCTGTCGAGATCATGCTTATATGCTGTTTTACTTGCCATCTACCTCTACCTCTATTTTACCGATTTCTAAATCCGTTGATGTTGAGGCACTTGTGTATACCTCAACCATTATACTATTTGCACGCCTACCAACCTTAATACTATCATACTTGTCTTTAACAACCGGAGGGTCTTCAACGACCATATTCTCCGGCAGAGACCCGCTCCACAATACAGTGGAACCATCTCCGTTACTATAAATCTTGGCGGACACTGTTTCTGAGCTTTTATATCGAGCATTGAATCGACGGACGGTAGTATTGGTTGACATATCGGTGAGAGGTATCCATCCTGTTTTCCTTTTCACAGAAAACGACTCAGAATCAGCTCCGCCTAAAATATATACCGTGGAATCTGCCATTACGTATCTACCTCTATTTCTATGCGCTCAATCCTAACATCAGCATTAGACGATTGAACAGTCTCAATTGATAGTAGAAAATACTTAACCCTCGTACCTAACCTAATACTTCCGTGCGTTGGTGTAGATGAAGATGAAAATGTTTTTGTTGCCACTGGTGTGGTTATATCCTCGTTCGAGTACACCTTCATAGTTAGATCATCATCGCTCTTATAGTCCATATTTATACGTCTTATAATCGGATTCTTGCTAAGGTCTGTTGGAGATATCCAACCCGTATTCCACTTAGACTTCAACGATTCTCCACCACCATCAAGAAGATAACCAATAGATGGGAATGCTTTTGAAACAGTCCAGCTATCACTAATGCCAATATTATCAGACATTGAGACACCTTCAGTCTCAGTAGATATATCTATTAAGGTTATGGTTTCATTAACTGTATGGAAATGAATCCACACTCTCTCTGTTTTTGCTATTATATCTGAAACGGAGATAGACTCAAGAAATGATCGTATTTTTATCCATCTTCTCTGAGTTTTAGTCCACACATCTGCCAAACCAAGGCTATCATTAGATACGACAAATTTTATCCATTTGCGCTGTGTTTTAGTCCAAGTGTCACCCAATGTTAGGTCGTCTAAAGAAGTGGCGAATTTGATCCATTTACGTTGCGATAACGTACTCGTATCGACCATTGAGATAGAGTCACTGATCGTTCTTATCGTTAACCATAGACGGCTTGTTTTAACCCATGAATCAGCCACTGAAATGGAATCCGATAATGTTCTATAAAAGTATTCCCGCCACGTACTATCTGTCTTTGTCCATATATCGTTTAACGATATATTGTCAGATAATGTTTTGTATACATATGTTCTCCATGTACTCTCTGTCTTTGTATACGCATCTGAGATAGGTATGGAATCGGTTATGGTCTTAGATAGGACAGCACCCGTTATAGAGATTGAACTGTTGCTCCTATCCTTTACACTGCTGTCTGAAGTTTTACGAACCCACACATATATACTTGTACCGCTTAAAGATGATGGTATATTCCACCCAAAAGAAGAAAGAGCAGAATTAAAAAGAATATTATTAGATGTGCTAAAGGTTGTGTTTGTTGTCCAATATAAATCTATATTTGATGTGAAATTTGTTTTAGTCCACGATATTGTCATGCTCACGTTATGAGCGTATGATCCAGAGTTTGGTGCGGATAGGGTGACCGACTGCGGGTCTGTGATTGTAAATCGACCACTCTCACCAGTTGCGGTAAAAGCCATTAGTTACCCGTTATACACCACCTGAATGGTCATAATTTCCAGTTATTAGTATATAATAATCGCTGGCGGTGTCCAATTCAGTGGCTGGTGTGTAGGTGTAACTTCTGTACGTACCATCTATATTAGATGCGATAGTATCTTCAATTCCACCAGAGTCGGTGTAGAGATATAAACTAAAATAATTCCATGCAATCTGACTTCCAGCCACAGACCATGTTATAGTTTGCGAAGTCCCCTTATACCACGTAGCTCCGCTTGCAGGTACGGTTACAGATACTGTGCCGTGAGCCACATTACCCTACCGTAATTGTCCACGTTATATCAATTATATCATTAGTAGCTGGTTGAAATTTGTCTGATGCACTTAATGTGGTAGTAGCGAACGGTATACTAAAGCTCCCTGTTCCGTCATTAAGCATGTCTGCCTGATAGTTCATCCCAATAGAAAAGTCGGTTACATAATTTGTCCCAGTCATAGTAGACTCTGTCCAAGTCCTTCGTGCTGTCCATCGGGCTTGATTTGATGATGGTTGAGATTCCGCTTTACTCGAGCTACATAGAGCACCATAGCCTATTACCGTATCGTTGGTTCCGGTATACTGACTGACCTGTATTGGACTTGAGTCGAAGAATATGCCTTCCTGATTATTCGTTGTGGGGCTCCCATTTGGAGACGACCAGTTCTGATCAAGAAATATACCAGCGTTCCCACTCGAAGATACGAGATGGGCAATTATAAGTTTTTTTATCCCGGTGTTCGAGACATCGATAGTGTTTTTACGGTATACTTCTTTTATTAATTTATCATCACGGTACAGTGATAATTCAAATATCCCTATCATGATAGTGTAATCCTCCAGACAATATCCATTTGATCTCCATCGGCAAGCACGACATTGCTCCAACTTGTTCCTGTTGCATAAATTGTATTAAACGCCCCTGTGCCACTATTAGTATCTCTACCTAAAAATATCGCAGTTACGGTATAAGCCTGTGTGACACGTATCGTACCTCTCCATTCACAGTAATATCCACCACTACCGTTACTGGTTGCACCTGTCTCTACGCTACTGTCCATTCCATAGTACCCACTTAACCCACTCAGAGACATGCTGACTCCAGCAGTCCCCGCACCTATTGCGGTTAATGAGCTCGAATTGCTTCCCTGACCACTGCCATCATTACCGTGGAAGTTTGACCCGCAACTGAAGTTTATATCAGAAGCATTCATGGCATCTGTTATCTTGTCTTTCAGATTTGAGTGTATTGCGTTTGGCTGTTTAAACGTCTCTATATCGCCATTCTTCCTCTTGATCTCGCAAAACCACTGCCCCTGTATTCCCATGTTTTCTATCATAATTATGTCTCGTTATGCGTTACGTGAACCTTTAGATCACTGTCTATTGCTATCGTATCAATTGATTTCCCGGCGACGAATGTTAGCTTATTCCACGACTCCTGACCATTCAATATCTTAAGATAGTCTAAGGCGTATAGAGCAGTCCCCCCGCTCCCGAATCTAAACAATACCCTGTTTTTTAATGGATCATATACACCAACCGTCTTATCTAAATTAGCGGAACCTGTGTATATATCCTTAACCGCCGTTGATACTGGTACAGATTGCGATCCTGCTTTTAATACATAAATATTATCCTTGCTCGCAAAAAATATAACACCACCCGCTTCGACAATACTGTTTGGAGCCACACAACCAATATTTATATCGCTCTCCCTTAAACTATACCCTGCTGGATTTCCTGCTGGGGCGTACAGTTGATATATTCCCCTCTCCATAAAGACAATTAAATTATCTCCCAATCTCCGTAATCCCATCACCGCTCCACCTTGAGAGTCTTTAATCTGTATATAATTAGACACTGGTAATATGTCAGGTTGATTGAACTCGGAGAATATGATAAAATCATTATGCTTCTCTGCCTCATCATCAGGGTCTAAGTTTACATCTCCTGCAAAAAGTCTGCCATTCACATATGCGCCATATTTGTAGTTCACCTTATTCTTAGTGGTAGATAAAGGATGAGTTCTGTCGTCTAAGTGACCAATGTCAAAAACGTGTATTTTTATTTCATTATTAGAAAGGTACTCATAATAATATCCATTATGTAGAGCTGTAACTGTCTTATCGTAACCAGTGGTCGTAACATTGTCATTAACCTTAAGGACTCTTTTTATACTCTCTAAGACTGCTAAATCTTGAGCCCCAATAGTTGCAATCCAGTTATTCTTTTCTCCAATAGTAAAATCCCAGTATTCGGACGTTCTTGCATCATAGATGACATTATTTCCAGCATAACAGCTCGCTATACTGTAATCTTTGTCAACAAATGAGGAGTTACCGTTTGAGTCTGGGCGATAGGTAAGCCTTACGGTTGCACTTTCATTCCAATACTCCGTTGCTGTGGGTAACGTACCTGAATCTAATTTCAACAGGGTGCTCGTGTAAGTGGCTGTCGTTGATCCCATACTGTTCTCAACGATATAATTAACACCACCAAGACGTACAGAGACGGACTCTTGATCTCCATAGGTATTGCCGAATGTGTTCGCCTCTGAAATTAATGACGATAAATTCGCACCCGGGAAGTATGCAACATTACCAACATGGGCATTGCTATGTCCATCCTCACGATCAGGTGAATCTGAATCTGTGACTAAGTTAACCGACTTAATAAGCCTATAGACTGGGGCGAGGTTGTCAACCTCCGCATAGTGTCGATAGATATTTAATCCAGTTAATCGTGGATTAAAGTCATCTGTATCGACCTTAAGCGTAAAGTGAACACCCTTATCGTCGTCAACAAACTTACTCTTAAAAAATTGATCCTGAAACTGTGCCTCCTGATTACCATCGAACAGAGCCACCGCTTTATAATAATATGTACCTGTAGCATTTTTACCGACTATATCAGCAACATGTTCAAGTTCCCATGTTGAAGGATAGGTTGGACTGGCACTATCGAACTTCAGCGCATCATAGCTCAATCCCTGAGCTGGAGAAGCCTTGTGCATAAAAAATTTGCGATCAATATACTGTAAGAATCCAACATCGTTGTTATCCCCATTTGCGAATCTCAAACTATTGGATAGTGGAATGATTTGTATGTCACTTGGGGGACTTGAAGAGAGTGTCGTTAGTGCAGTTTTCGCTCCAAATGTACCATTAGCATTTACAGCAAAGGTTACTATCTGATTATTTTGTTCTTCGTATCCTACCCATATTGCACCATTTGTTAGATGGGAATCAGTCCAATAGAATAATTTTGTTAGATGCGAACCTGCTAATGTTCCCTTACTCTCTAATCCTTGTCTTTTGAGGAGCTTTCCTTTAACATCCACATCAAAATTTTCAGTATCAGAACTTGCAATTGGCGGTATATCCTCTGGATCAACATTGGTAATTAGCCCTCCGTCAAATAATGGTATTTCAATTATCATAAAACATCAATAACCTGTTCAGACCCATATAGGTGTCTGTGTGGGTGTTGTGCTTTTACTGTATCCCTATTAAACATATACCTCTGCATATGCTTATCAGATTTACTATAATCCCCTAAGTCTTCAAAAAGCATAGCCTTAGAGTAGTCAATCAGAAAAGGGTGGTATGCCTGTTGAACTGCTGGTTTATCTCCTGCGGTTGCGTGGGGATATGGGCTACCGTTAACCGTTGCTCGACCACCTAACCCAAGCTTATCCCACTGAACGAGCAATTCAGTCATAGTGTTATACAGCGACCTTTCCATTGTCTGCTCTTCGTCTATCTGAACTATCTGTTCAGTATTCACAAAGGTTCCAGATATGTCTGTAAGGACAAGAGTCCCTGTCTTGTTATCGCTTATATCTTCAAAAATAATCCCAGTCGCGTTACTTGTCAGCCCCTGAACACTTTCCCCTACTGTAAAATAATTGGATGCCAAATCCTTATAATTCAATTTCTTATATGCAGTGGCGCTATCAACTGCATTATTAACAGTCGCATTATATTTAAATTGGAGTATCCCGGTTTGAGATGGAGAAGGGTAAAGTACAATATTATTACCCTGAATATCATAATTTGTTGGGATGCCTGTGTAGTAGACATCATTGGCGTTCCTACGGGGCATTTTTTCCTTATCTCTATATGCCTTAAGAACCCTATTTCTAAATTCTATATAGCCACTAATTTCTATAAAATCATCTGGGAGAGCGATTGTATGATCATTCGCATCAATAAATATAGATAGATTACGCTGATAACATCGGGAGTGAAAGGCGAAGTCCTGTTGGGCTTCCTCTAAATATCTTTTTGCCTTTTGCTTGGTCTCATCGGACGGCTCGAATGGTATCGATGCCCTGTCTACCATATCCGACCAAAGCATTATGCCCTACCTTGTGTACCAATACCTTTTGGCTTTTCGACCTGATATCTCTCGTTGAGTGTTTTTATCTGACTGACAGCATTTGTGTATGCAATACCAGCCCTATCAGGCTTGTTGTCCATTTTCCATAACTGGCTTTCAGCGAAATCAAGAATAGGTTCTTGTAGCGAAACATTCAGTTCACATTCAGCAGATAAAGCCTGACTAACATTTGCGACAGCACTACCTGAAGTGAACTCTAATGGATTTTTAATATACCAAACATCTACAGCCTCAACTGTGGTTGGTTCAACATAAAGAGATTCTTTGAATACGTAAGCTACTACGTTAGACGTTGATCCTGCTAAATAGGAATTCTCCAGCCTTTTAACATCTTGTGGTTCTATCATGTTTGCAAATCCAAGGGGTGCTAAAGCAAAGCTACCAGAACTTCCAGTTTTATTGTGTGCTTTCACAGCTATTACACCACCCCTTATTGGGTCGATCTCAAGGAATGCGAATGTCGCCACACCATCCGTTAGATAATTAGCCATAAAACCATTAGTGGCGTGCAAGGTGTTAGTGTCAATACTTTGTAATTCTGTTAGGTATGCGTTATCGATAAGATTAACGACAGTCCTTTGTGCAATATTAATTGATTTAATTTTTGTTGCTTGTGTGAATGATGCTTGATCAGGGTCTTCTAACCTTAGTCCGAGCATGTCGGTCATTTCAGTTCCGGTCATTTTTCTTTCCTTATTTGTTAAGTAGTCTCAGGGGAAGCCGAAGCTCCCCCCAAGAATACGTTACGTTACTGTGTTAAGTCGTTTGCGCTCCGACTACAACCCACGTGCCAGTAGCAACTGTGCAAATATGCATTTTACCAGTGGAAACATCGATCGCAATAGAACCCTTAACAGATGCATGAGTAGGCGCACCAGTTCCGGTGTAAAACCTCACTCCACCAATTTGGGTGTAAACCTTATCAGTAGCATCTTTTTCGCCCAACATTCCGACTTTTACTTTGTCAGAACTTGCTTGTGTCATTGCCATAGTTTACTCCTTATTAGTAAGCTGAGGGTAAGCCTGTTATTTTACCCATGTAGCGAGGAGCAGAACAGGTTAATGCTCCAAGCCATAGAATCTTCGCGACGCGAGCGTCTTGGTTCACTGGCTTTTGAAAGCCCTCGAACTTGAAGTTTCTCTTTCTGTGGTGTCTAAACCGGATGTAGTTCTCGTTTAAGAAGAACATCATTCCAGCAGGACAGTGATCGTCAACAACAACAGGTGTTCCGCGATACAAGAGGTTTGTAAAGCCAGCGTCTGCAAGAGACTTGCTCGAAGCACCGAAGCGTTTCTGAGCTACTAAGCTTTCCTCATAGGCATCGAATACCACTTGAGTTGTTACGATTATGGATGGTTTTTGACCATCAATGGTAAGAACACCATACGTCTCACGAATTAACTTCTGAATGAAGCTTGCGTGAGCTGTATCGGTGATGTTAGCATATGTTGGTGTACCAGACACAGCTTTCACTGAGCCAGCATCCCACCATGTGTAATCTCCACCACTGGTGTCAATTCCACCTAAAGAGCGAGCTGAAGCGATCATATGTTGGAGACCAACAAAGTCCGTTCCGCTACCAGTTTGAGTACCATATAATGAAGTACCAAACATGTCTTTAAGTGATTTTTCAGCATTCTTGACCTTAGCCTCTAATAGATCGATAACTCGTTCCGCACCGTCATTCAAAGCTTCTTCGCGCCCAGATATAGAGATTGTAGCATAACACTGTTTCCAATCGTACTCGGCATCCGTGAAGACTTCTGTAGGTGAGGTATCAAGTATATCGTATCCAGAGTAGAAACCCTTAGCATCAGCTTTAGCATATTCTACAGGTTGCAGAACTTTCATGCCAGAAGCGCCAGCTTTGGATTTTCTCAAGAGACGGTGTGTCAAGACATTGCTATTGAATATATTATCGACCATAAGAGGAATGTATTGATTCTTCGTTAAGGCTGATAAATTATCATAGTTTAAAGCCATTTGACTTTACCCCCTAAATTGTGGTTAATTATTCAAAGAGCTGATAATCCTTAAATGCTACCTCTCGTGCATGATCAAAGTCAGGGCTCTTTGTCACAGTTGGACTGTGATCACCCTTCGTCTTACTATCCACTTCAGGTATAGCCTTTAGATTTTCAGCTTCTTTCAGTTTCTTCATAGCCCTCATTACGGCGGATTGTTCAGATGCTCTTGATTGTGCAAGGGTTAGTGCGTCTTCTAAATTGGGAATATCCCGATCTACTGCTATATCTAACACCTCAGATATAGCTTCGCCATCATCCTTGAGCTCAGGGTGTGCTGTTATAAGAGAGTTTATCTCTTGGCTCACTTGATCTTTCAAGTGAATTTCCTGCAACTGAGCTTCTAAAGCGTCTACCCTACTATCAGATTGATTACTAACAGTAGGCTGTTCCTGATTATCCGCATTGTCTGAAAACTTTACGTTAGACTCTCTAAAGAATTCATGGTCTTCGCCAAGAATATCTTTCATAGTTTCCACAACTTCCTCGTCTTTCATCACACCACTGATTCTGTCGAGTTCAGTCTTAAGCTCGGACTCTCGTTGAGAGACATCCTGAGCCTTCTGAGTATTACTTTTCTGCCATTCGGACTTGTTATTGGAGTCCTTTATAGCCTCAGTTAACTGTTCGGCTGTGTAGATAGTACCATCGATTTCAACATCGTAAATACTATCGTCTTCCGTAGGAGCTGTGTCTTCTTCCGCAAGTTGCTCAGTTTCCTGAGTCTCTGCTTCCTTTGCAGTCGCTTCCTCACTGCTGGCTTCCATTACTTCTGTTACTTCATCACTAACTGGTGTAGAGACATCTTCAATGTCTTCTGTAATTAGCGAGTCAGCAACCTCTCGTGTTACCGATTCTCCGTAAGTTCCACCTTCTATGCTCTCAGTCATATTCATTTCCCCATTAGGTTAATTAACAATATGTAAGCACTGTACTATAAGAATATCTAACCACTTCTACTTCTAAAATAGCAAAAGAGGTTTTAATTATTTTTTCTTTTCACAATTTTTCTTTTTTAACCCGTGATTTATAAGCGTCCCATCTATCTGGAATATTAAGTCTTTCACGCCTACTATCGTCTTCATCTGTTTTTTTCTTACGTTTCAACCGAGCCTTCTCGGACTCTTCCCAATTCATATTTTGATATGGATTCTCTCTTCTATAGCTTGCTGTTGCTTCTTTGTTAGTTTGAGGTTTTATCTTCCTCATTTTCACTGGATTCATACCGAGAACAGAGGTTTTCATTAAACTCAAACCATGAGCCCTACTTTGAAGCTTTATATCAGTCGGTTTCTTTTTTCTTATTTTTTTAATTCTACGTTGTGGCATTTATATTGTCCTTTAAGTTTGTACCTTATCAGCTAACTCAGGATTCTCCATGAGCGTCTCATAAATCTCGTCCTCATTACCACCAAGCTGGTCGGGAGTCACCGGAGCGTTTTCCTCAGCCTCCGCTTTTGCTTTTTCTTCCCTAATCTTAGCGAGCAACCTCTCCTTGCCGGGTAGCTCCATGCTATCAACAATGTACTCTGGATCGGTTACAATGCCAAGTTGGGCAAGCTGTAAAATTTTGTTTTCGATGAACATCCTATTCTCAGGTAACATTGATCCTGCCTTTGCGCGAACTAACATGTCAACGTCACGGAACATCACACCAACCATATCACGCTGTTCAGATAAACCATCCTCGTTAATATAGTTTACACGAACAATACTGCTCCCAAGGTGTTTAAACATTGCTACCCACATTGCGCCTAATGTTGAAATAGCCTGATCTACAGATCGTGACTTGAAGTCAATCTTAGTAGTGGAGGCTTGTCTGTATATTTGAGCTTGAACGCCACTCGTGACATTAGACGAATCCTTACCTTGAGTTGACTTGTTCACGCCACTTACGGTTTCAAACACATCACTAAGAAGCTCGTAAAAGTTAAACACGTATCCGGGCATGGATGGCGGGCTCTTCATCTCAACACTACCTGCCCCCTTTTTACGTATAACCTGAGCTGGTTTATTTGTTATCTGGTTTTCCACACCAGTGCTCTCATCTATAACCCACATTGGATTGGCTGTCAGGTGGATATTATCCATAACCTGAGAGCTTATTCTATCCATGGCGAGATTGAGAGACTTTAATCTTTTAGGTTCTGGTTTGCCCCAGAACGAATGCGGTGACCCTGTGTTTTTAATAGAAACAAAAGGGAAAGGATGAGGAAGGTGGTTTTCTCTATTAAAGAATGGATACTTTGTTTGTCCATCATATAATAGAACACCATTGCTCACGATCACCTGACGCATTCCATTTGGATATTTACGCTTGTGAACCTCTTTGCCTTCGTCATCAACAACATATTCCTTAGAAGGGTCTCGCATATAACACTCGATAACAAGGGCTCTGGGCTCAAGGTCTTCCATTGCCTTTCCCATGCTCTCATAATAATTAGTTTCCTGACCTTTCGTATCCGTTACCTGAACCTTCTCACCGTCAACATCAGTTGTGCCAATTTTAGTTGCGCTAAATTTATCTAAGTCCGACATTGGTTTGACGTACTTACCGTTTTCAAATCTTTCCTTAATCTCATATATAGGCATTGGAGATACAATACACACCCACTCAGCGTTCTCTAATTTTGTAGCTGATGGGTTTACGTAGAAATTAAATGGATCAACAACATCACAGTCCGGCAGATCATCTACGTTATTCCAGTTAACCTTCATAACGCCAGTCCCATAGACAAGATAGTCAAGTAAGAATTCTGGTATAAGATTCTGCATATCCCTTATAGTCCAAAGCTCATCCATAAACGCCTGAACAGTTCCCGCGACATCACTGCCACGCTCATCCCCTGCAACTGCAATAATATCAATCTTTGGAGGTCTTGAAGATAATATTGGGATCATAGTATCAATCGCTGATGCGATCAAGTCAACCGTAATCTGGTTCTTAAACTTAGGCATGTTCATGCTTTCCCAGTGGTTTCCCTGATATAACCCCTCAGCCTCTCGCCACAATTTCTCAACGCTACCACGAGCCTTGCGTGCCATACCAAACATATTGGTTACCTTACGTACAGCGTCACTATCTTTTGTGGATGGTTGATATTTATCTAAGTGGTTTATGTTATCTGCCATTACAATTATTTCCTCGTTTTATTATTTTTAGGATGTGAACTCCCCTTCATTAAGCTCCCATCAGGCATACGATGAAAACCTTTAGGAGTTTTGTTCTTTTTAATGGAGGCTGATACACTGGCTCGCACCTGCTGTTTATTGTGATACATTTTTATTAACCGTGTGCTCCATATGGGGTGTTCTTATTGTTGATTGTCAGGTCTATGGACGAACAAGCTATATCTGATATTGCCTGATCAAACTGACATTGGGCATCCTTATTTAGTTCAATATTAGGATAGTCTTCTGACTCAAGTATGACCTCTTTCCGGTCACCCCTCTCATCAAACATTGTTATGTGCATTAATTTCTTATCCCCGTCCATGTGGAATCCATTGCTAAAAGTTTCTCAAGTTCCCTCTGTAAATAAGGCTTAACACTGTCTTTACTTGGGCTACCTATGTACATCAAACCATAACGGAGTGCGTCAGCAGAATGGTCTTCCTGTTTGGTATCCAAGTCCTCCGGTCTCTTCTCAGAGTGTACAAGCATTGGCAGAGTCCTTATAAGATTCTTACAATTCTCAAAGATTTTAAGACGTGGCTCAGGTTTATCCGAATCATTCCACTCTAAGTATTCGCGTACAACATTCCAACCGTTTATACGGTCATTGTTTGCCCTGTTAGCCGTTACTCCATCAAACTGCATTATATCTGCAATAGACATATGGGTAGGCAAGGCGTTACTCCAGTTGTTTGTGTTCTGTGGGTTTCTTATCCAACAGGCTGGATCGGCAAGAGTGTTCTGATATTTTTCATCAGCGCTGAATTCTTTTATTTTTGCCGTGTGATGTGATAGGGGTTGGCGCTTTTCATAGTGTTCCTTATATACATATGCGTCCCCATCGTAATCCACAGCAATCCAGAGACAACAGAAAGGGGCAGAGAATCCATAGTCAATAGCGCGATATCTATGCCAGTCAGAAGGAATCTTAAATGGTTTCACAACATGCTTCTCATATCTCCACCTATTAAAGTATTGCCCGCTAAATACGTCCCAGTCTCCATCTAACCATGCACGTTTAAGCTCTTCAGGTAACCCTTCAAGCGTCTTTACATAATTAGGATCGTGTTTCATTAGAGTTGGGTTGTCGTATACGCGAGATGGTATGAATATTCTATCCCTACCAGTAACTGGATCAATGTACTCTTCGTTTCGGGCGACATCTACAAACCTCTGTTTTACCCACATATGCCCGACACCTCCGGGGTTGGTTGTGCAAAATATTTGTGGAATGAGACCCTTTACCGTAGAACGGCATGTAGAGATAAGCCTAAGATAGTGCTCCTCTTCAGGTATGATAGTAAGCTCTTCAATAAGTATCTTGTGATACTCGTGACCTAAGTATTTATATGTAGCATCGCTATCTGCAAGGTGACCAGTCCGTATCTTTGCCCCTGATGGGAAATTAAACTCTGCTGGATTCCCAGTTACCTTAACACCTAAGCTCCTATAGAATTGTCTCGCTCTATCAATCCAATCTCGCAAGTCATCGTAGTTCCTACGAATAACAAGTCCCCTGTATCGTGGATTCATTAGATAATTAGGTTCAATCATCCAAGCTAAACCAGCCTCAGTCTTACCTCCGCCTCTTGCTCCTCCATATAAGACTTCAAATGCTGTCTGTTGAAGGGCGGTTGTTTGGGCTCCCTTATGAGGTTTCCATAATATTTTTTTGTTATCTATATTCATATCTTATTTGTTAAAAAAGAGGGGGGGGTTACAGAACATAAAAATGTCTGTGAGTGACTAACTAACACATATAGGCGGATACGGGACGATCGCACCGGGGATAGGGGGGTCGCTTTCACCCCTTTTTATCCTGCGGGGAAGGGAGAGGTTGAGAGGACATTCCTACCCAATTATACATAATGTCTATTATGCACCATTTCAATGGCTACGCCTCAGCGCTACCATTCAATATTGTCTTAACGGTGGACTCGGCTACCCT
>DQKQ01000226.1 GCA_015660615.1 Flavobacteriales bacterium | reverse complement strand
TTCTGACTCAATTTGCTACAATGCTTGTCGACTAGCAAGGAGAACAAAGGCTGCTGCAATTGTTACCATGACTTATTCAGGCTATACAGCCCAAAAAGTGAGTAGTCAAAGGCCTAAAGCGGCAATTTTCATGTTTACTTCTAATAGGGAAGTGCTGAGTCAAATGAATTTGGTTTGGGGTGTAAAAACACTTTATTATTCAAAAATGGTAAGCACTGATCACACGATTGCAGATATTAAGTACTTGTTGTATAAAGAGGGAAATGTGAAAGAGGGCGATTTTGTGATACATATGGCTTCAATGCCTATTGCGGATGTCGGGATGACGAATATGCTTAAACTCAGTCGAGTCTAAAGACATTTCCTGGCTTCAAGGGTGTTATATTCGCGATTCTCAATAGTTGATTTTGATGTCGAAAGGATTTCCAGAACGTGGCTCATTAAATCTTCCAAGCGTTACTCAAGAAGTGCTGGAGATTTGGGAGCGCGAAAACACATTTCAGGCTAGTATAGATTCTCGCTCAGCTGAGGAACCATACGTTTTTTACGAGGGCCCACCTTCAGCAAATGGGATGCCGGGTATTCATCACGTTATGGGACGATCCATAAAAGATATTTTCTGTAGGTATGCTACACTAAAGGGTAAACGCGTGGACAGGAAGGCCGGATGGGATACTCATGGATTACCTGTAGAATTAGGAGTGGAAAAGGAGCTAGGTATTACTAAGGAAGATATCGGATCAAAAATCTCTGTAGAAGAATACAATAACGCATGTCGTAAGGCTGTGATGAAGTATACTGGGGTTTGGAATGATCTCACTAAGAAAATGGGATATTGGGTAGATATGGAATCACCATATGTTACTTATGAGAATAAATATATCGAAACTGTTTGGTGGCTTCTAGCGGAGTTATATAAGAAAAATCTCATTTATAAAGGCTATACAATACAGCCCTACAGTCCAATGGCAGGAACGGGTTTAAGTTCACACGAACTGAATCAACCAGGCACATATCGTGATGTAATGGATACGACTGTTGTTGCTCAATTCAGAGCTAACGAGGAGAGCAAGACGAAGGTGTTAGATATGTGTGGAAGATCCGATCTAGATGATCTAACTGTAGATTTTTTGGCTTGGACAACAACACCTTGGACTCTTCCCTCGAATACGGCACTAACAATAGGATTAAAGATTGACTACGTTGTGGTTCGAACAAAAAATCGATACACAGATTCTGATGGCTTAGTTATTCTTGCTGATAACCTTTTGGAGAAATTATTTACGAATGGACCTGACCATGAAATAGTTGGGCGTTGTAAAGGATCTGATTTAGTGGGGATGAAGTATATGCAACTTATTGAATGGGCAACTCCTATGGAGAACCCAGAAGAGGCATTTAGGATTATTTCAGGAGATTTTGTCACTACAGAGGATGGAACGGGAATCGTTCATACTGCCCCCACTTTCGGTGCTGATGATGCTATGGTAGCTAAAGCTGCGGGAGTGCCGCCGATGCTTGTAGATGACGGAACAGGACATGGAGTTCCGCTTGTTGATATGCAAGGGCGTCTTAGAGAAGGTTATGGCCCATTTGCAGGGAGGTTTGTTAAGAACGAGTATTACAAAGAGGGGGAGGCACCAGAAAAATCTGTTGATGTTGAAATAGCAATCGATTTAAAAACACGTGGACTTGCCTTTAAGGTTGAGAAATATTCTCATAGTTACCCACATTGTTGGAGAACAGATAAGCCGATTTTATACCTTCCTTTAGATTCGTGGTTTATAAAAGCTACCGCAGCAAAAGGAAGGATGACCGACCTTAATAAAACTATTAATTGGAAGCCTGAGAGTACAGGTACTGGTCGTTTTGGAAAGTGGCTTGAAAATCTTAACGATTGGAATTTGAGCCGTTCGAGGTTTTGGGGTATCCCCATTCCGATTTGGCGGACAGAGGATGGTTCTGAGGAAGTGTGTATTGGGTCTGTGGAAGAACTCGCAAAAAGATGTGCAGATGCTGCAGATGCTGGTCTGATGGATTCAAATCCCCTAGAGAATTTCAAGGCCGGTGATATGTCAAAGGAGAATTATGAGTTTTTTGACTTGCATAAACACGTAGTGGATGAAATAGTGTTAGTAGCTTCAGACGGCTCTCCAATGAAGCGTGAATTAGATTTGATAGATGTTTGGTTTGATTCTGGATCCATGCCGTATGCACAGTGGCATTATCCTTTTGAAAACAAGGATAAAGTTGATATGGAAGGCGCGTATCCAGCCGATTTTATTGCTGAAGGTGTAGATCAAACTAGAGGTTGGTTCTACACCCTACACGCTATTTCTACTATGATATTTGATAAAGTAGCGTATAAAAACGTCATCTCTAACGGTCTTGTCCTTGATAAGAATGGAGTGAAAATGTCTAAGCGTTTGGGTAACGCCATTGATCCGTTCTCTACATTGGAAAAGTACGGTCCCGATGCGACCCGCTGGTACATGATAAGTAATGCGCAACCATGGGATAATCTGAAATTTGATCTCGATGGCATTGGAGAGGTTACTAGAAAGTTTTTTGGCACTCTTTATAACACATATAATTTCTTCGCCTTATATGCTAACATCGATGGACTTACAGGCAAGGAGGAACAAATACCGTTAACTGAACGCCCGAAATTGACAGATGGATTCTTTCTAGAATGCACACCGTTACTAAAGAGGTTGATAACGCTTATAAAGAATTAGAACCTACCCGAGCTACCCGCATATTGCAGAGTTTCGTTATTGATGAGCTTAGTAATTGGTATGTTCGTCTTAATCGCCAACGATTTTGGAAGGGGTCTATGAATGAAGATAAGATCAGTGCCTATCAAACATTAGTTTCTTGTTTGAGTACTATAGCAATATTAGGATCTCCAGTTGCTCCTTTCTTCATGGATAGACTATTTCGTGATTTGAACGATGGGCTTGGGATTGAATGTGAGGGAGCTGAAAACTCTGTCCACTTATCGAACTTTCCTACCTCAGAAGCAAGCATTATTGATGCCGAACTTGAGTTAAGAATGGAGCTTGCTAGAAAACTATCATCACAGGTATTGAGTTTACGTAAACGCGAACGCATTCGAGTTAGGCAACCATTGAGACGAATTATGGTCCCGGTATTGGACGACATCTCAGCCTCTCGCTTAGCTGCAATCGAAGATTTGATAAGGTCTGAGGTAAATGTAAAGGAGCTGGAGATTATTCGAGACGGAGGGGGTATTGTAAAGAGTATGAAGCCAGACTTTAAGGTCTTAGGGCCAAAACATGGTAAACGTATGAAAGCTATTGCAGCTGCTATAAACGAATTACCGGTTGAAGCTGTTGATCAACTCGAGAAGGAAGGTCAAATTACAATCACCCCCATAGATAATCAGGGCGATGTAGAAATATTGGTTAGCGATGTTCAAATTTCGACTGAGGATATTCCTGGATGGCTCGTTTCAAGTGAAGGAGGATTGACGGTTGCTCTTGACATTACTATTGACGATAAACTTAGAGCTGAAGGACTTTCTAGAGAATTGGTAAATAGGGTCCAAAACGTTAGAAAAGACATTGGGTTGGAGGTTACTGATAGGATAAGTTTGGCCATAAGTGCCATGGAAGATATTAGTGCTCAGTTACAAGATAATATAGAGTATATTAGGACTCAAACTTTAGCGGAGAATGTCGAATGGCAGGATTACGCTGAGGCTGTGGAAATTGAACTAGAAGAAGGCATTAGCGTTAGGGTTCATGTTGTTAAACATTAAAAGTCGGAATTATGGCGGAAACGAAATACACGGAAAAAGAGCTAAAAGAGTTCAAGGCGTTAATTGA
>DQKQ01000017.1 GCA_015660615.1 Flavobacteriales bacterium | reverse complement strand
GCACCAATAACTGGACTGTCACCTATGCGCCCATGGCGTTTGTAAGTCATGCCGCCTGTTGAGGTAGCAGCCGCTAGATGTCCTTTTTTATCTAATGCAACACACCCCACAGTACCCCTTTTTTCTTCCAATGGTTGTGGTGTATCACCTGCACGTTCAGATGCCCTTAAATAACGCTCATAAGCTTTATCGGTATCAAACCAGGTTGAGTCCGCAGATTCAAATCCTTGTGTTTGGGCAAAAACTCCTGCTCCGTGTCCGCTGAAGAAAACATGTTCACTAGAATCCATTACGCCACGGGCTACAGAGATAGGGTGACGAAAACCTGTAAGGCCTGTGACAGCTCCGCAATTTCGTGTGGATCCATCAGCGATAGAAGCATCGAGCTCGTGTGAACCAGTTGCTGTATAAACAGCTCCACGTCCTGCGTTGAATAAAGAGTCATCCTCTAAAAATCGAATCACATGTTCAACTACATCTACAGCAGAAGCCCCTGATATTAATTGCTGCTCTCCAATTTGCAGAGCTGCGTTAATAGATTTAGTATAAAGTAATTGCATCTCTACCGAAAGAGATTCTTCATCGAAATGTCCTGCACCTCCATGAATAGCAAGAGCCCATTCATTTTGCGTTGTATTATCTTTTGGATCGGAGCTCTGACAAGCAACGCATACAAATAAAAATCCTATTATTATCCACTTATTCATTGTTCAAAGGTATGTAGCCTCTAACGATGTCGCTAATGTATCTAATCAACCATTACATGTTGTCCCGAATGCTGCAAGTAGGAGTAAAATATCTTGCACATTTGTGGATCCGTCATTATTAATGTCAACATTACAATCAACATTACAACCGAATTGACCCAGTAATACTAGAATGTCAGCAACAGAGATTATTCCATCACCATTTATATCCTCTGGACAAAGGCAAGAATCGTACTCGCAAGAGCCAACATCAATTATAGCAAGAGGGTCGTAGTTACAGGCATTAATATCTGTGCAGCCATTTACGGCACCAGACAAAACAACAATTAAAGAGCATGAATCAACAATAGACTCCAAACCATCACCATCACTATTCGAAATAATTTGATTGGAAATGCAGGCGTCTGAAATTTCCCCCTCAATTTCTAATGTAACCAGGAGGCCTGATCCAGGAGGAATTACAGACCCAAGCAATGAGAAGCCTAGTACAATATCAGAAGAGTTATCAAGTAAAAAACCCGCCTCATCTGCTGCACCTCCATATGCACTTAATATTATTACATCGTATAAACTGAACTGGAACCCTGCTATTGGAACTGAACTCTGATAATAAATGTCAAGTGTTGTTTGAGAATAGATGTTGTTCGAATTAATGTAAAATAGAACAAGGAGAAGTAGAGTGAGGATTCTTTTCATTAGTTCTGGATTAAATAGTTCGTAATCAGTTTAATAAGCTAATATAGTGAAAAATTATATATTAAAATATAATAGCTCTAAGTCATCGCATCAAATCTATGCTTATTCCCAAAGCCGTAAAGTCGGCTCGAAAGCGTGTAGATCGCAGTAATAATATGATCTTTAGATTCGATGATATTCTAATATTCAATTGAGATCTGAGATGGGTTCGATAGAATCCAGGTGTGGGTCGTAAATAGACATACCCAGCCATCAGGTCGAGATTAACAGACCCCCATTGTACGGCACCGCCAAAGGCAACAGCTGATTGAAGGCGTTCATGTAGTTCTTCAGCTTGTCCTATCACGGGTTCACCCGACCCCTCATCCGAGCGCAATGCGCCATGGTGAAGTAAAGACGAATTTCCTGTGAGAGCGAAACGAGTACCCAGAGGATGGTTATACTGAACATGTAATTCAGTAACGCCATATATAGTTCCACCAAAAGAACCGGCATCACGGGCTCCTTGAATTAGTCCCAGTTGTACACTAGGGCTTTTAGGGCTAAGAGGTATTGTGGTTCTATTGTCAGCACCGATATCTCCCATCCAAGAAATGCCAGTATGGAAAGAGTTGATGCCTGGATTGGGCCTTTTTATCGCTCCGTTACTGGTATGTTGTATGCAAGCTCTTAGGTATAAGTTTGGGCTGATATTTATACTTGTACCTACTTCTAACAACCCGTTAAGACGACTTCCTAATGCTCTCAATTCAGGTCGTAAATCAGGTTCGTATGAGGCAGGACTGTATGCTAAGCCTATACGGAATTCCCAATGTAGTCTATTGTTTAGGCCTGTTCTCAGGTTCCAAGCGATCAAGCCCTGACCCTTGTGTTCAGTAGAGCCTGTGTGCCAGTATCCTAATTCAAGCCCGTGCTGAATGCCTCCATGATCTACTCCCCACCCGTCATTATACTCTTTCATCCAAGAGGATCGAATCCCCCAGCTAGGTCCGTCTATAGTAGAGATAGTCCATTCGTGGTGAGGAATCCATTTGCCTAAATCAAAATGAACAGTGTTTGGAATCAAAGAGGCTTGGCCCCAGACACTTGTAATTAGGCAAATAGTATAGGTGAAGGATAGTAGTTTTTTAATCTTAGTTCGTTTTCCAACAGTAGCCTCGCTGTTTTTGTGAGATTTTATTCCATAGTTTTTACCTGCAACAAAAATACATTAACAAAGTAAATAAAAAGAAAGGTATTAACAGGCTTTGATGAATGATAGAAACACACTTCTCAATTCCTCAAGTTATTGTAGTAGTGATATTTATCTTTATCTTGTTTGTTTAATAATATTATATATCCATAATGGAAGAAAAGGAAGAAATACAATGGTTTGAAAAACTGAGACTTAACAGCTGGGAAGTCGAGATATTAATTGTTGGTTTTGTCCTAGTTATGTTATTTAATATTCCCGATACATTAAGTCTAGAACTTACTAAGATACAAGAGGGGTTTTCAGTACAAGAAGAAGGGGATTTATTAATATGGATTATTAGATTTGTTACTACAGCCATTCTTAGCTTTATCGTTCAGATTTTAATTATCAGTTTCTCTTTATATCTAGGTTTAAGAGGTTTTTGGGTTGGTGTTCTTGGATTATCTTC
>DQKQ01000261.1 GCA_015660615.1 Flavobacteriales bacterium | reverse complement strand
TCAGCACAATACCGTGAAGAATGAAGCGTTAATGGCACTGACTACTTTAGGGTTTGATAAGTCTCGTGTCGAAAAAACCCTCGAGCAGATTTTAGATAAAGCAGATAACGATTATTCGTTGGAAGCTTTAATTAAACAGGCGTTACAGAAGCTTTGAACAAGACTGAACACAGGACTGAACTCGTGAAAATAAAGGGCATATCAATTTTGTGTGTGGCGGCGGCATTTGTTTGCAGCATTTCTACTCACGCTCAAACGTCTGAGACAGAATCGGATTCAACAGAAATCGACCTTCCTTTCCCTCATGGTGGTGAAGACGCATACAATCCCGTAGAATTTCCCGGTGGGATCTCACTTGACTGGCCTGAAAATTTCCAGTATGGTGTTGTGTACGATCCTGTTTCAGGTCAATATATAGTAGAACAAACCATTGGTGATACACTTGAATTTCGTCCTGGCTCGCTTTTCACTTTGGACGAGTTCTTAGATTATGATATGTCTGGTAATTTATCTGAGTTTTGGAATCAATTGCAAGAAGAGGATGATGATGCGAATAGGGGATTTGCTCCTAAACTTGAAATAGATAGCGAGCTTTTCGAAATGCTATTCGGGACAAATGAAATAGAAATCATTCCTCAGGGAACTGCTGAGATTACATTTGGAATAAATAGTTCTAACACAGAAAACCCAAGGATCCCAGAACAGCAAAGGAGGGTAACTACTTTCGACTTTGATCAAAGAATACAGTTGAACATTTCCGGTAAAATTGGAGATAAAATTGAACTCGGCACCCAGTACAACACAGAATCTTTATTCGATTTTGAGAATCAAATGAATATAGGTTTCCAAGGTGAAGAAGATGATATTCTTAAAAACATCGAGGCAGGAAACATCTCCCTACCGCTTCAAGGAACGCTGATTACGGGATCTCAGAGTCTTTTTGGTGTAAAGCTAGAAACTCAGTGGGGTCGCCTATATAATTCCACGATTCTGTCTCAGCAAAAGGGTGAGCGGAAGGAGATAGAGGTTGAGGGTGGAGCCCAAACACAAGATTTCGATATCCGAGCTGATGACTACGAGGCAAACCGACATTATTTCCTTTCTCAGTATTTCCGCAATCAGTATGACGGTGCGATGCGGTCATTACCTGTTCCTAGTTCAGGAGCGAATATTAATAGAATTGAGGTTTGGGTTGTAAATACTCAGGCCAATACGATGGACGTTAGAAATATCATTGCTGTCACCGATTTAGGTGAACACCCAGATTATATGTCCTCTAACTTACCTATTTCTCAACTTATCGATGGAGCTGAGACAAATCCCACAACTAACCGTGCTTCAAATAACGAAAACAATGATATTTTCGAAGATCTTGTTAGTAACGATGAAGTCATGGGATTCTCAGGAGCTAACGCCGCCATAGTTGCGATGAATATGGGCTTCGAGCAAGGCGTTCACTACGAGAGGGTAGGAAATGCTAGGAAGCTTATGCCTTCAGAATATTCATACAACTCTAAACTCGGCTTTATTTCCCTAAGGCAATCACTTAACAATGCTGAGGTGCTAGCTGTTGCATATGAATACACCTTAGAAGGAAACACGTATCAAGTCGGTACTCTTGCTCAGGATGGATACACTACAGGGTCTGGTGAAAACGAAGCCATGGGAGCCCTTGTTTTAAAAATGCTCAAGTCTAGTATTACTCAATTAGACCTAAATAATGGCGACCCTTCACCACTTTGGGAGTGTATGATGAAGAATGTGTATTCGATGAGGGCGTTCGGAGTAAGTCAGGAGGAATTCAGATTAGATGTTTGGTACAACGATCCATCTACGGGAGTGGATCTTAATTATATCCCTAGAGACCCGTTAGACGGAACCCTACTGCTTCAGTTATTGGGACTCGACAGAATGGATATCAATACCATGCCTAATCCCGACGGGGTGTTTGATTACGTTGACAATGCGGCGACGAATGGCGGTACGATTAATTCTCAAAATGGGCGAATATTCTTCCCGTCTATTGAGCCTTTTGGCGACAATCTGAGAGAGGTGATTTTAGATAGAGTTAGCGACCCTAACCTCGCGGAATCACTAATTCAGACATTGGTTTTCGACCCTCTTTATGATTCTACAAAAACTGCGGCCCAGCAAATTCCAACTCTCAACAGATATCATATTAAGGGTACATTCCAATCTCAGAGTAGTTCTGAAATTGCTCTGAATGCGCTTAACGTTCCTGAGGGGTCAGTAACTGTAACTGCTGGTGGTGTGCGCCTTGTGGAGAATAGGGATTATACGGTTGATTACAATTTAGGAAGAGTTAGGATTATTAATGACGGTCTTCTTGAATCAGGCCAAACAATCCGCGTATCTCTCGAAAGCAACTCGCTTTATAACATCCAGACAAAAACTCTTGTGGGTACAAGGTTTGATTACATCGCAAGTGATGATTTCACTTTTGGCGCTACATTCTTAAATATGCGAGAGAGACCGCTAACTCAAAAGGTGAATATCGGAGATGAGCCGGTAAACAATACCATTTTTGGAACGGACTTTACATGGCAAACAGAAAGTAGATTTCTTACGGAGCTAGTAGATAAACTTCCATTCTATGAAACTACATCGACGTCAACAATAGATATAAGCGCTGAAGGAGCATATTTAATCCCTGGACACAGTAGAGCGATTGGTGAGGAGGGAAATGCTTACATAGACGATTTTGAAGGATCTCAATCGACAATCGACATTAGATCTGTTTCTAGGTGGTTTTTAGCTTCGACTCCTAAGCACCAAAATGAACTCTTCCCAGAAGCGGCATTTGAAGACACACTTTTATACGGTTATAACAGAGCTGCGATGTCTTGGTATACGATCGATCCGACATTTTATTCTGGCAGCGGACTACAAGATGGTCAGGTGTCAGATGAGGTAAAGCACGATCACAATATGCGTCAAATCTTAGAGCAGGAGATTTTCCCCAACAGAGATTATCAGCCTGGAACGCCTAGGAATATCCCGACTTTTGATTTGAGTTTTTGGCCTTCTGAAAGAGGTCCTTATAATTATGAAACTGCTGATGGAACCTCTGGATACTCTGCGGGTCTTAGTGAAAACGGAGACTTAGTTGAGCCATCATCTCGTTGGGGAGGGATTCAAAGAGCGCTTACAACTACGGATTTTGAGAGTGCAAATATTGAGTACATCCAGTTTTGGGTTATGGATCCTTTTAATGATGATTCTGAAAACTCAACTGGAGGTGATATATATTTCAACTTAGGTAATGTTAGTGAGGACATCCTCAATGATAGTCAGCTAGAGTTTGAGAATGGACTTCCATCTGCGACGAGCCCAGACTTACCCACAGACACAAGTTCTTGGGCGATTTACCCAGATCCATCGACATTTAATGTTGTAAATGCATTTGACAACGCTTCAGGCAATTATGCTTTACAAGACGTTGGGTTAGACGGGATGAACTCTGCTACTGAAAGAGAATATTTCTCTGATTGGTTAGGAGATCTAGAAGGTTCTGGAGTATTAAGTCCTGAAGCATATGCTGCGATTGAAAATGATCCGTCTGGCGATGACTTCAGGTATTTCAGAAACCCCACGTCTCAAGCTTTAGAAGAGGATATTATTCAGAGGTACAAGCATTTCAGCTTGTATGAAGGGAACTCGAATACGGAGTCTCCGGATGGATATCCTATCACTTCTACGACTATTCCTAATAGTGAGGACATCAACGAGGATATCACGCTCAGTACTATTGAGAGCTACTATCAGTACAAGATTTCTTTAAGGCCATCTGACCTTGGAGAGGCGAATGTGGGCAACAACTACATAACGGACGTTTTCGAAACGCTTTCTCAGAGCGCCTCTTCGAATGAGCAGAAACCTATTAAGTGGTACCAGTTTAAAATTCCTGTTCGTGAATACCAAAAACATATAGGTAGTATTTCAGATTTCCGTTCGATAAGATTTATGAGGGTATTCATGAAAGGTTGGAGCCAGCCTGTAACTCTTCGTTTTGCCAGAATGGAACTTGTTAGAGGAGAATGGAGAAAATATGATGGGTCTTTAGCTGGAGAGCAAGAGATAGAACCAGCAGATCCGTCTTCTACAAGTTTTAATATTTCTGCCGTTAACGTCGAGGAAAATGGAAATCGTGAGCCGGTTGCATATGTAACTCCTCCTGGAATTATTAGAGAGATTGACGTAGCAACAACGAACCAGAGAAGACTTAACGAGCAATCTTTAGCCATGGAGGTTTGTAACCTTATTGACGGAGATGCTCGGGCTGCATACAGAAATATCAATTATGATATGAGAATGTATAAGCGTTTGCGGATGTATTTCCACGCTGAACCTGGCCCTGATGGGACAACTTTAAACGATGGAGATATTACTGCATTTATAAGATTAGGTTCGGATTTTGACAACAACTATTACGAGTACGAAATTCCACTTTCGGTAACACCTTGGTATACTGTGGATGAGGACTTGATTTGGCCAACGGCCAACAACATGGATATAGAACTTCAGAAACTTCAGAACCTGAAGATAAATAGACCGGTTGGCCAACCTATATTCCAAGAATACACCGAATACGATGGTGTTGCAAGGATGTCGGTTAAGGGAAATCCGAATTTAGCGAACGTGGTTACTGTCATGATCGGAATCAGAAACCCAGATAAGGATTCTAATGTTTTCCCATATTCCGATGACGGTTTAAATAAATGCGCTGTTGTTTGGGCAAATGAGTTAAGGTTATCTGATTTTAATGAAGAAGGAGGTTGGGCTGCTGTTGCGAGGGTTAATGCAACGTTAGCAGATTTAGGTAATGTGAGCGTGGCGGCAAATATGTCTACTCCAGGTTGGGGAGGTTTAGAACAAAGGGTCCAAGAAAGATCTCGAGAAACAATTCGAGGTATAGACGCAAATGGAACTATACAGATAGGTAAGTTACTTCCCCAAAAGCTCGGTATATCTCTTCCTATGTACATAGGTTATTCAGAACAAGTAAGCACACCACAGTACGACCCCCTTTCGCCAGATATTAAACTTGAGGATTTAGAACTAACCCCTGATAGGTTAAATAAAACACAGGAGGTAGATCGTTTGAGAAGTATTAATTTTTCCAGCATTAAGATTAATCCTCAATTTAATTCCGGGGGAGGCAGAAGTGGAAGTAGTGATAGGAATGCAAGATCCAATGACACCAAATCTAAAAGTGGAGATAGCAAGGGAGCTCTTGGTGGATCTATGAGTGGCAGGGGTGGGGCATCTGGTGGGTCAGGTGGTCGGGGTGGTTCGAGCTCTTCAGGTCCTTTGTCTTTCTTAAAGATTAGTAATTTTACAGGTAACTACAGTTTCAATGAGATTTACCGACGAGATATTAATACAGAG
>DQKQ01000200.1 GCA_015660615.1 Flavobacteriales bacterium | reverse complement strand
TCTTTTTTCTTTAGGCATATCGTGTAACATAGGTCTAGTCCCATTCCAGAATTGCAACTCACCACCTTCAAAAGTATCAGGGTCAGATAATATAAAACTTAATGATAATTTTCTAACATTATTCTTTGCATCTGGCTGATTTGCATCTTTATGCCAATCATAGAACGCTCCGTCCTTGTATTCTGCAAATTGTACAGCTTCAAAAAGGGTAAGATCATAATGAAAACATTCTTTATTTGCCTGTTTTAAAAAATGCCATGCGAGATCGCTTGCTTTACTTTTAATCTTAGTCGGAATAAAATAAATAGAAGTCTTTCTAATCTCTGGATCATCTCTTGAAGTATTATTAAGAGAACCTACCGTTGCTGGTTTAAGATTATTATTCAATAAATCCTTAACAATTTTGTCACACACTTCTGGTTTAACCATCCTTGGGAACATATAAAACATCTACTTCTTTTGCTTTTTATACGCATATTGATGATTAACAATTGCATCTACTCCAATCCTCGTAAGGGAATGCTTGTGTTCATCTTTAAAAGTTTCAACCATGTGATCTAAAAATTTGTGCATACTGACAACGCTCGGTAGTTTGTTGTCTCTTATCTCAAGAGCAACTGATTCTAGATAATCCCTTGTTAGTTTTTCACCTACTAATGGATGAACACCAAACTGCTCCCAGTATTCAACGGTAGAAATTGCGACTTTACCGCTACTCATAATATTTTGTATGGCTTGCCTAAAACTCATTCGCAAGGCGTGAGGTATTTCTTGTTCTTCGTAATCTTCTTCGTCCCAATCAACTGGAATATTATGAGAAGCTCTAATCTGCTCATAGATGTCTTGGTACATTCCTATTTCTTTCATGGCGTTTTCAGCGGAAGTTCTAACCTCATACATAGTTGCTTTGATGTGTTCTGCTTCAACCTTGTCTAATTCATCGTCTCCTTTTTCATAGCGTTTTATTCTGACCTCATCTTTTTTAATATTAAAATGAGCTTCGATCAATGCGTTCCGCTTGTTGTCTATTTGGGACAAGCATTGTTTCAATTGTCTATATGGCGAATCAGCAATCATAGTCATCGACATAAGTGTTGAAGTAGTCTGACTATTCTTTCTTCCGCATATTTTTTTTCCTCTATGTAGCTCTGGCAAACGATCACATATTTTTTGTAACCCCTCATCGGAAATAGCACTATATTTTAATAAATCACCTAAAACATTTTTTGATAGGACTAAACCATGTCCGTTAATTTTGCTAATGTCATTCATAATTTAAGTTCCTGAAATTCCACCGCACATACTTCTACCGACAGATAGATTACCGAAATCTATACCATTACCAGTACTGGCGAAAGTAAAATAGTCGATTGCCGTGTTAGAAGGGTATCCTCCAGCTATACAACCTCTTGTGCCGTTAGATAGCTTACCAATAGTGTGTGATGCGCTACCTAGCAAGTCTCCATAGTCCAGAGAATCCGCTGGCGTTTGGATAGTGATGTACTCCATAGTGACTAGTCCAGTCCCAGCCGCAGTATCTGGGGTATGAAACACACCTCTTCCAGAATCACTGCTTGTGGCATCACCATTTATCCACGCAGCAGTAAAATCATAACCCCAATCTACTGCATTCCCTGTTGTCTGTGTCGTTACATACTCTATGTTTATATCTTTGGTTGGATAATTCGATATCCCTGCTTGAATAGAAGTTGTGCCATCGTTTACAGACGATCCTCTACCTCCGGGAGTAACAGCATCTCCAAAATCTAAAGCATTCCCAGTTGTTGCAATCGTTGAGTAATCGATACTTGGGTTATAATATGGACTACCTCCTTCACCACCATATTTCATTCCTCTAATGCCATCATTCCCTGCTCCACATGGGAAATATGCTCCAACAAGTAAATCACCAAAATA
This sequence comes from Flavobacteriales bacterium, assembly GCA_015660615.1. Taxonomy (GTDB): domain Bacteria; phylum Bacteroidota; class Bacteroidia; order Flavobacteriales_D; family Sanyastnellaceae; genus UBA974. Next base: position 953 of record DQKQ01000200.1, on the reverse strand, counting down.
AGTTGCATCACCAGTTGAGGAAAATGTTATGTATTGAAGACCCGGCATACTGGAAGCTCCACCATTTCCTTGCCCTGAATCGGTTGATCCACCAACACACATACCTCGACCACCAATTCCATTACCCATAGTAGCAGCACCTCTAACAGCAGTGATGCAATTACCGAAATCTAGAGCGGTTGCACTTGGAGTGGCTATGGTTATGTAATCAATTGTGTCTCTATTCGGAAAATAACCAGCCATAACTACACCACGAGTGCCGTACCAACCAGCTAATGCAGGGGTAGTTTCTCCACCACCCCCATAACCTATATATTGCCCATAGAAATTAGCCATTACGCATCATTCTCCGCATTAGTTGTGAATAAGATTTTAACTCCAATTAATTGAGCGTCTGTAGAGTTAGTTGTGTCACCAGCAGTAGTAGCGGCACGGTATACCTGAAAGTATGCCAAGTCATCCTCGGCAGGAGTACCACCTAATGTAATAGCGGTTGTTACTGGAGAAATAGCTAAATCTTCTGCGGCATTATGAAAGGTATCTGTTACAACTACGGCTGTACCAAATGTCGCATCAATCGTGTCGTTATCAGATACGCAAACACCCTGTATAGCCCACATTACATCGGTAGCAACTGCGGTAGCGTGTGTCCAATAAAATTTTGCTGTTACTGTACTTTCGTCCCAAGACTTAGGCATCGCAATAGAGAATTGTGCATATTCAATAGTTGAAGGATCAAAATCCAGAACTTTTATTTCAGGTTTAACTGCTGTAGTTTCTATAGCATTAAGCTCCGCTCCATTTGTAGTGGGGCTAACCATTGCTATGGCTGGAATCCATATAGTTGATATTCCTGCGCTAGCATCATGGGGAGTAGTTTCTACTACTGCCTTACCATTCGCTTTTGTATATGAAGCACAAATATAATCACCAGTAGCATATTCAATAAACTC
>DQKQ01000242.1 GCA_015660615.1 Flavobacteriales bacterium | reverse complement strand
AGTATCAAAGATCACGTTCCTAAGAAGTATCATGCTGAGGATACTGAGATTATTCCCCACGTTGGTGGTGCTTACATTATGAATGCTGAGGACCTATCCCCGGCAGAACAATCACTTATTGCTAATACTATTGTTAATCAAATGAGAGGTTATTACCGCACAGGAGTTATTGGAACTGAACCAGTTATTGGAGCATTTCCTAACGGCCCCATGAGTATTTCAAAACGGACCTCTGAAGCCAAACAAGACTTCTTCCGTGAACCAGCAGTTCAGGACGAGGATGGCCTTTGGAACAAGGGTCCTAACCGTTGGCAGGCCCATAAAATTGCTCGTGGTGTTGCTTATAACAGATTAGAACAGGCTCGAGAAATGGGTGCTTTAACTCCCGGTTACAGACATCGTGGTTCTTCTGGAAGATTCCGAAGAAATCCTTTTATGTTAGGTGCTGAAGACTTCGCTGCTGAGCGAAAACTAATGTGTGCTGAGCACGATGATTACTTTAACGCTTGTGGCTGTGGCTCTAAAAATGCCGAAGAAAATAGGCAACCTCCGTGGTCAGCAACAAATCCGAAACCACAACGAAAGGTTGAATGCGGAAAATGTGATGCACGAGGATATATTGCGGGTGAAGAATGCGATACTTGTGATGGTTCTGGATATTGGATGATACCTTCTCCAAACTGTGCTACTTGTGATACTTATCTTCAATGGGACGATGGTGCTGAGTGTGACGATTGTGATGCTTGGTATTGTGATAATCACCTCACTGAAGATGGTGGATGTAAGGTTTGTGGAAACACTTCATTATCATTCCATTCCGAAGACATTCCCGTCTGGAATGATGGTATCGTAGAATGGGAAACATCAGGTCCTATGTCCCCAACAGGTAGTGGATATTCCTCTGCTTCCGTTCCACCAACAGGTGTGATGGCAGGCCCCGGCGATACTTTCCTTAATTATACTGATGCTCAAAATTATTTAGTTGAATCTTCTGGTGGCCTTTGGGGTGCCGAAGAAGAAGAAGGCAATACACCAGTAATGCCACCACATGAGTTTGGACAACCAGTTCACTGGCAACCATACGATGAAAGAATTACTGCTCTCAAACGTCAACGTGCTGAAGAGTTCGCTGCTATGGCACGAATCGATCCTAAGAACGCTACTGATGTTAAGAATGTTGTTGATGCTATAAAAAAGCGTTATAATAAAATAAAAATTAGTCGCACAGAATATATTACTAACCGTGTTGGAAGTTCTAATAAATATCACGTTTTCGCTTTCACTAATCGTGGCGTTTTCAATGGCTATGGTCGCATTGGTAAAACTATGACTATCTTTGGTCCAATGAGTGAATCACAGGGTCATTTTAAGTTAGACCGTAAACTTAGACAAGGTTATAAAGAAACAGTTTAAACTAATGGTGATTTAAATGCAATACTTTTCAGATGAACAATTGGATGATATGTTCGGTCTCTTGGATCTGGGCCAATTGGAAATGATGGGTTATGATAATGTTCGCCAAGTATCCAACTCAGATGAATTAGAAGATTTACTTATGACTATTGAAGAAGACTTTTCAAATATGGACCGTGATGAGAAAATCTCTGAACTGCGCTCCGTTGGAGCCTTTGATGATGATTACTTAGTTGATGAAGTCAAGATGGGTGCTGAGATGCGACCATCTGCCAAGTCGACATATGATGAATCCATAGGAACATTCATGGTCCCCGAGCAGTCTTATTATGTAATACGAAATCGTGAGACTGGTCAACATATTGGTCCATTTGATACCGCAGATAATTATCAACATTTATTGGCTAAGTTTTCTATGGGCGACAGTGAAGCAATTCCCGGAGGCAATCATTACATTATGAAATTAACTCCAAAAGAGTTAGCAGAGTTATTTGGTGACGGAAACTCCCTACTACACCCCCGAGATTATGATGGTCTCGCAAAACTAAAACCTCTGGTTGAGGAAATGCTAAAACAAGAAAGAGATAAGTTCATGGCTGAAACCAAACGCCAAAGATTAAAGAGAGAAAAAGAAGAACGAGAAATGGATGATGCATCTACTGATGTTGATTATATGCGTGAACATTATGCTGAAAACTTCGGTGCTGAGGCTCGTAAGGCTCGTAAGGCTCCAACAATTTCTGCCACTAAGCGAAAGATCGGAACTCGTATGCGAGGCAACGACGGCAAAATGTGGCAAGTTAAAAAGGCCGGTAAATCTCAAAGATGGATGGCGGGAGCAGAAACATATGAAGCACCCTATGGAGGATCCGGTGCACTTATGGATATCCATAAAGATACAGGATTAGATGCATTCACCCCCGGCGAATTAACCCACTCAAGTGCTATTCATGGTGATTTTGACCAAGCCTCACTTAACTATTCAGGACATCAAAACATTGAAGTTCGTGCAGAAACCTTTGAGGCTGCTTCCACATCCCCACCAAATCTCGCACGAGAAAAATCCAATCTTCGTTCTGCCATTCGTTCAGAAATTGATTCAAACTTTGAATATAATCAAGTTGTATGGGGGCCTTATTGGGTTCGTTTTGAAGCCGCCAATTCTAATAAATGGTATGGTATTTTAGTCTATAATAATGGTAAAGGTGTATTCCGTGCTCTCGGTGGTTATGGAGGTATGGGAAACAATCCAAATCTGGTGGATTTGGCTACCACTCGCAGTCAGGCTCAGGCCGAATCAGCAGCCAAGCGTAGACTTAAAGCCAAAGAGCGTAAAGGTTATTTTGCTTATAGTGCAGAATCCTTTGAGTCCACGGCGGCAGGTGGTTTGATGACGGTTCCGGGTGGTGGTGTTCATTGGGCTATGCAACCCGATAACAACCCCGATGTTCAATGGATTATTGACCCCAATGACCCCGAAAGCCACACTATTGCTGTCCCCCCTGCAGGTGGAATGCCCCCACCTACGAATGGAACAGGTGGCGAAGGCGGAAATGGCAGTGGAACCGAAGGTGGTGACGGCGGTAACGGCGGTAACGGTGAAGACGGTGGATACGGTGAAGACGGAGACGGTGGAGATAGTGAAGGAGGCCATGGAGGTGACGAAGGTCACCCACAAGACCCTCAAGACCCAGTAAACCCAAGTGCTGCTGAATCGTTTGCAGCAGAGTTTGAACAATTATCTGATAATTCAATGGCCATCTCAGATAGATATGATGTAAATATAGGATATATTGTTGCCACAGATGGTGATGATGACGAAGGAGATGATGACGTAACAATTGGTATCTTAGATGATGATTTTGAACCAGTTGCGAGATTTGAACTCGGTCAAACTTGGAATGATTACAATCCAGAAGATGAAGATTATTATCATTCTGAACAATATTATGCTGCGGCAGTAGGCCATGTCAAGGATCCACGGTTTGACAATAGTCTCTTTGATGACTGCAGTTGTGGTGGAAAATACCTGCCAATCATTAGTGAATGGCAATGCGGTAACTGTGGTGATATCATGGATCCATCTCACGCCGAAACTTTTGCTGCAGATTCACCATTTAATACTATGCTATTAATTCGTCAAGAGGTAGTCATAGAGGAAGAAACTGATTTTAACCACCTATTACAAATATATTTAGAGTTGGAACAAGATATTGCTTATCTTTATTCAACAGATGGTGAAAAACACCATTTACTTCCAGAAATGATGCGTTATCGTAACCAAATTGCCAGTCGATTAGATGAAATCCAAGAAGAAGTAGAAATCCAAGATACTATTGAAATGGATGCCGAATGGTCAGAGAAAAGTTTGGAAAAACTTGACCGAGAAGAACTACAACAATTGCTTTGGGAGAAGACAGTAGCAGGACCAGTCTGGCAGGGTAAAATGCCGAAAAGTGAGATTGAAGATTATGAGAGAATCATTAATAATGGAACGAAGCCATTTTTGATTACCACCCTTTTGGGGTGGCAAAACCGACAAGGAGCAACCCATATTACATTAGATCAACCTATGGTAACTGGGTTCAAAATGGGAGCGGGATGGATAGCCGCTTTGGCCACAATTCCACTGGTAATATTAGGTTTAGGTGCACTCTATAATAAGGAGTAAGTATAAATAGTCGTGAGGAGAATTGATGAATATGGAGACTCAAACAATTTTACTCTATGGCGGCTTATTAGTTGGTGGCTGGTTTGTTGGTAAATGGATTAAGGAATCAATGACTCCTGTCGAAGAACCCGCAGACGAAGAGACCGAAGAGACCAAAGAGGCTCACACTGATACTGGACAACCACAACTGGTAAATAATTGGGGGACTATTCCAGTTATTGGCACAGATCGTGGATTGATGGGTGGTCAAGCAGTAGGGCAGAATGTTAATTATACTTATCCTGTAGGACAACAAGGTAACAATGGTGAAGACACAGTTAGATCTGATTGGACTGCTTATTCATATACTCTAATGACTACAGAGCCCATATTTGGCTCAAATTACTTTGGTCGTGCCGTTGGTGCTAACTGAAACTATAAATAGTTGTAGACCAAAGGTATTACTATGGTAGACTTTGCTCAACTCCGCAACCAAATCTTGTTTGGTGAAGGAGACATAACTCCAAGAGAGCCATCTTCTCTTGAAAAAGAAGTTATGAGTCCTTCGACGGGCATTCCACTCTTTCTCGGTGTAGCCACACTTGCTTTCTGTATTATAGATAAGGCTAAGTTTGACGTTTTGGGCAATCACCGCACCATAACTTGTATTGCTTTAGGTGTGGCACCTTTGGCTTATGGATTGGGTCGTGCCACTCGTGGCATGGCATCCCAAGATGAAATTAAGAGGTATGAATCTCTTTTAGAGGCTACTCAAAATGCTTACGAAGATGAAAATGAAGATGAAGAGGAGCAAGAAAATAATGCTGAGCAAGTTGAACAAATGGCTTATTTAGCCGATGATGCACAATATTTATTTGAACCTGTTGCTACTGCTGATCACGTTGATTTCGGTTCCCATGGTCTTTATGGTGCCGCAGTTGGCCAAGAATCCTTTGGATTCGCCCCAAGTTCAGATTTATTTGCACCAAGAGTCTCTTATGAGTCACAAACATTCGGATGGTGATTAAATGAAATATAGTTTTTACTGTTTTCCCCTCAGGAAAAAGGTTAAGGCCAAGGTAACTGCAGTTGTCAAAAAGAAATCTTATGGCATCAAAGGTGAATATAGATATAAAGGTAAAACCCACAATTGTTACAAAGTTTGTTCTAAAGCAGAAGCAGAGCGTGTTGCTAAAGAAAGTGGATTAGATATTCAATTCCCCGAAATGGAAGAAAAAGCATCTGAAACACATACTATGCCAGATGGCACAGAAATGCCGGGTGCGACTCACGCAGAAGAAACTCCTGAAGGTGTTGAAGAAGTTGCTATGTTAGGTGACGATACTTTCCACCCTGATGGCAACGGTCGTGTTATCGGCAGTAATTCTGCTTCCATGGTAACCGCCACCCCGGGCACTGATGCTGTAGTAACTGTAAATGCTACACCGTTCCATTCAGAAAATGAAGATAAAATTGGACCTATGAGTATGGCTGGTGAAGAACTTAAGAGAGATTCGTGTTGCTGTGGGGCTACTAAAGAAAAGCCTTGTGCTTGTATGATTCAAGGAGTTATGTATTGCACTGGTGATGGAGATGCTGACCCTTGCCCCTGTGCACAAGAACGTCTCAAGAAGGGATTGAAAGGTATTTTTGAAGATATTTCACATCTTGGTGCAGATGGAGCAGTTATTGAAACAGAAGCAGTTAATCCAGAAGGATTGGGTTCAGATGTGACTTTTGATGATAGCGAATGGGAAACATTTGAATTAAGTAAGCCATTATTTAGTGCACTTACAGCCCACGCCGATTGGGCTGATATGGTTTCAGATGGTGTTATCAAGGTTTTCCGTGATAATGATTTGGTTCATGTCAGTGCTCCCGGCCCATTTGCCGATGATTTATTAGATATGATTATTGAGTGTCACGAGTTTCCTATGTTGGATGATGATACTTATGTCGATGATCGTTTTCTGTTTGAAAGTGAAAGTAAGAAATTACGAAAGAATGCATTATTGTTCTCTGGATTCGGTGCACTGGGATTAATTTCTGCCATCCTCCTTTACCGCCGATTTAGTAAATATGATTAAGTATAAATAGTCGTAAGACTGTAGTAATACTATGTCTGGCTATGGAATTACCTGTGATCCGGGTGACCTATATAACCGAAAGTGTTATGTTACAGACCCAACAGATCCTTCAAAGAAACAAGAAATTATTGGATATACTGCTGGTGGAGACCCCATCTCTAAAGGACAATCTACAGTTCCTTGGATGGCGTGGGTTCCTACATTAACTACTTTAGACCTATCGGGTAATGCTTATCAGCCATATGGTCAAGCCGGTATTCCTTATACTCAATCGGGTTCTACTACGCAGTGGATGCCTTCCAGTGGCGCAGATATGCAAGATTATACTTATCTTGACCAATCCATGCCGGGTTCTTTTTCACGCTGGATGACTGAAAACCGACTTTGTAATCCTTTGTGGTCCAATGTTTTCGGTTGTCGAACTTCTGAAGACGATTCAGTTGTAGCCGCAGAGAATTATGGTGCTGATGATGTAGAACCGGTATCTGAACAGATGAATGGATATATTGAACCCACCTATAGTATGAATCCCATGGTTCCAATCCTCGCTGCTGCAGGAATAGGTTCGATAGCAGCACTTGTATTGAGAAACAGGTGATGCCAGATGCCCAATCATGAACAAAAACATGTCCAAGCACAGATAGAATCTGAAGTTCAATCACAACAAGAAAGTCGTCGTAAGGCTTGGAGAGGGATGTTGATTCCTGCTGTGGGGTCTGCTGCTTTCTTTACTTCAACTCTTTTAGGTATTGGTCGCATATATAGGCAATACGGATGGCCATCAGATGCTTTTGGTTGGTCCGACTATGCTTTAATGAGTATACCATTTGTAATTCTTGCTCTCGGTCTAACAGAAGAGATCAAGGAGGCCCAGAAATGAAACTGGAAATCTTATTAGATTTAATTTCAGATCGACAACTACAAGAGTATGTAGATTGGTTGGAAATATATCCTGATTCCAGTGAAGAAGATTCTTTAGATTTTCTTATGGATATATTAACAGATAGTCAATTAGATATACTGTTGGAAACTGATGAGTTTAATTCCACTCCTTATTCCAACTGGTATGGGGCTTGTATAGGAGCAGATGGTAGTTGTTTTGAGTCTACTTTAGAGGATTGTAGGCTATTAGGTGGACGTTTTCAAGGTCATGGGACTTCCTGTGGTGGTCTACAACCACCTTTGGTAATGCATTCAGAATACAACGCACCAGAGGGGAAAGTGTATCGAGACCCTGCGGCTGCTTCTGATCCACGATTAAAGAAGGATACACCTCCCAAAGAAGTTACTAAATATCTTCAACAACATCCAGAAGTAGCCAACATGTATGACGATGATGACGCCTCTGTAATGATGAAGGGAATAATCTTAGGATGTATTATTGGTGCTGTTGGAACGATTTTTGGTAATTTGGCCTCCGAAATGATTATAGATAGATGGAAGATAAATCCAGTTTTTACTTGGGATAAGGATTAATATGATGATAATAGGCATTACTTTTGCTTTTTTCATGGCAGAAGCATTACTGCACTACCAATTAGGTGTCTGGCAGGATGGAGGACCAATTCAGTTTCCTAAATGGACATGGCCAGATAGAGGTGATTTAATCTCTATGGTAGTTATTGTGGGCCTCTTTTCTTACTTAAGTGCTACAGTTATTGATTATTACAACCCCACACCAAACAAGATATAAGTAGGTCGTGCACCCATATTACTTTATGGATGAGTCCACCCTCTGGTTAGAGTATCTAACTTCTAAGAGAAATGACTATCTGAAAGATCGAAAAATAAACTTAGGAATTGATTATGATTCGGATAGGCAGAGGTGGGATGCTATCATTGAGCGTGATTGGGATATGATGGCTGAAAGGTTAGCCGCAGGTATTGGAGTTGAAGACCCAATTAAACAACAAATGGGAGAAGATTTCTTTGAGCGACACCTTATGGAACTATTAGAGGATGTGCACCAAGTTGCTTCAGAGTTTCATCAAATAGAGTTCAATAATAAAATGATTTATTTTGTTCATTATGAAGATTTTATGATGTTAGCACAACAAGGTATATTTAGATTGGAAGAGTTTGCATTAGATAAGGGCAGAAAATGGGAGAAAAAAGTTAGAGAACTTTTAGCATCATATGATTATGAAATTATTGGTTACATAGATTTATTCGAGGAGGTATATTTACATGTCATCAAAAAATGATTGGAAGGAGTTTGCTACTATGACTGATTTTATTAGTGCTAAGGCTATGGTATTTCTGGCCATTGGTTTGGCTTTAATTACTCAAACTATTGCACAAGTTATTGCACCATCTGCTTGGCTAAATTATCAAATGTTGGCATTTATTATGTCTACTAATTTGGCAGCAGTTATTTTGGCTATTGTGGCACAGCGTTCAGCAGAGCGTATATCTGACCTTCAACGCAGGGCATTTACACCCGAGTTTTATCGTGGAACATCTATTTTGGCCAGTTTCTTTAGTAAATTGGAACAAGTAGCAGAAGAAAAGGGGAGTTCTATTGAAGAGAAATTAGATGATTTAGCACCTCGAGTCCACGATTTCTTACTTTCTAACGACCCACTTTCAGTTCCACCCGAAATTGATTTAGAACCAGTCCCAGAGTGGGATAATGAGGATGAATTGTTTAAAAATGATGCATGAGCACCCAAGTTATATATAACAAAACAGCCTAATATTAGGTGGACAGTATGGCCAACATATGGAAAACTATTAAATATCTCTATTTTACGGGAATGTTTTTATTATCAGTGTCTTGTGTGTATTTACTATGGATTTGGCGTAATGGAATGTTAGATCCGGTTACCACCACTGCAGTCATGATGGACGATTTGGAGTCTTTAGGACCGTGGGCCATCTTATTAGATGTATTTATTTTATTAATTATGTTCGTATTTTATAAGAAATCTCGGAAGAAACCTATTATTGATAATCCATGGTTATCTGGTAGTCCTAATTTTGGCCCACTTTTATTAGAGGCAGACCAACTCCCTGTGCCACCCAGCCCAGAGGAATTAGAACTCATGGGTATTCTAAAAGAATAAGATTTAAGTAGTAGAAGCACATAATGTTTATTATGGTAAATCAAGACCCGCAGCCAGAGTTATACACCACTCGGGCCGTCTTTACTGCTGCTAACACCACAGGAGATGTTGCTACTAACACTATCTTTACTAATCAGGCCAACAATGAAGAATGTCGTATCTATGCCCTTATGGTTAATATACTTAATGAAAATGGTGCACCAGTTACTACCGCTACCACAGATACTGATTTTAATATAACTATTCAAGTAGGACCTAATAATGTTCCCTCTAATGCTTTCGATGCTACAGT
>DQKQ01000008.1 GCA_015660615.1 Flavobacteriales bacterium | reverse complement strand
TCAACCATTGAACAATATGGCGTTGTAAGTCTTGAAGTTGCTGAGTCTATGGCTATAGGATGTAGAGATGTACTCAATGTTGATTTTGCAATTGCAACTACTGGAATAGCCGGCCCTTCAGGAGGGACTTTATTAACTCCAGTAGGAACAGTTTGCTTTTCAGTAGCTGGGCCAAATGGTTGCAAATCTTGGATTCAACATATAGAAGGAGATAGGAATGAGGTGGTTGAAGCATCTGTTGAGAAGGGGGTTCAATATTTAAAGGAATCCTTGAAGAGTTTTACTGCTAGTGTTGGTAGATAGAGAAAAAAGTCGTTTATTTGCACTCCTAAATTTAGTGTCATGAGCCGTATTTGTCAGATAACAGGAAAGAAAGTGATGTTTGGAAACAACGTTAGTCACTCTAATGCTAAGACCAAGCGTCGTTTTTACCCGAATCTACAGCGTAAGCGTTTTTATATCTCTGAAGAAGATAGATGGGTAACTCTACGAGTATCTGTTGCAGCTATGCGTACTATCAACAAGATAGGTTTACTTGCTGCTATGAACCGTGCTAAAAGCGCAGGTATTTTAGTTGAAAAAGCATAAGATTTATTTTACTCGAAAGAGTATTATTTAATATATTAAAAAAGGCCCGCTACTACAGCGGGCCTTTTTTATGAATGGTTTTTATAGTTCTAGTTTCCTCCGAGAATTAATGGTAGTCCGTTTTCACCGGATCCTATAACAACAACTTTCGCGTTGTTGCTGCTGGCAAGTTCTGTTGTAGCCTCGATACCCTTCCACTGTAGTAAATCGTCAGTTATGCTCTGAGATACGATGTTCTGGAAATCGCGAATACCCCCCGCCTCAATTCGTTTGCGTTCTGCTTCTTTACTCGCTTTTTCGATACGGAATTCGTACTCTAATGACTCCTGTTCTTGTTGTAGTTTACGTTCAATAGCTTGCTCAAGGGTTAGAGGAAGCTCAATGTTTCTAATAAGAACATCGTTCAGTTGAATGTAGTTGCTAGAGAGCTTTTCAGCCAATCTATTTTCAATCTCTAACTGAATTTCTTCACGCTTGGTGGTGTTGAATTCCTCAGGTAAGTATTGAGCAATAACTTCTCTTGCTACAGACCTCATAGCAGGCTGGATGACCTTTTCTTTATAACGAGGTCCACGCTCAGTCTCGAGATATCCAAGCTTGTTATAAACGGGCTGGTAAAAGACAGTCATATCCATCTTAATCTTTAAAAGATTCGAAGATAAAACTTCAAGATTTTCGAAAAGCTCTTGCTGTCTTACTTCGTACTCGTATATTTTATCCCATGGAGCCTTTATATGAAATCCACTTGTCATAGCTGGAGTATCAGGGTTTACTCCGTTTCCGAAAGTATGAAAAATTAATCCACCGTGACCTGATTGAATGGTTACTGTGAGTGAGCTCCAAAGCAAAATTACTGGGAGAACAACTAAAGTCGCAATTACGATTAGTCGTATGCGTTTCTTTTCTTCGTCTGTTGGTATATTCATAATCTATTTATTAATGATTTTAAAAATTTATATGTTTTTCTATAAGAATTAATAGCCTCCTTGCCTCCTTCTAATTACCCATTCTAAAGTTAATGCTCCAAGTATAAGCCAAACTAGAATATCATAGCGTATAAGTTCTTGCCTTTCGGTATATTCATGTACAATATCTCTAAGCTCAATATTGTCTAATACAACTGTCAACTCAGCTTCAGCAATAGTTCCAAGGAACAATCCTCCAGATTTCTTACTAAGTCTCTTTAAAAGGCCGTGGTCAGCAGCCGATGATGTTTGTTCAGCTTTAAGTTCAACTACGTTAAATGAACCTTTTAGCTCTCTCACCTCTGAATCTAATACACAATGTGATTCCCACGTATAAGTTCCAGGTGTAAGCCTGCCACAATTAAGGGAGTAGTAATTGTTTTCAGTAGTAAAGAAAAAATCAAATTCCTGTCCATCTTCGTCCGAGATTGACAGCTCTACATCTACGTCTGTGGTTGGGTTAAGCGAAGCATCATAAACTTGAGCGATAAATTTCACTTTTTCATCTTCGAACAATTTGTTAGGGGACTCTATCCGAAATCGCCTAACATCATCTCTACTAGATAGATATTTTATAGAGTTGTTGATTAAATCATCGAATGCTTCGAAATTCCCATCTTTAATAAAACTCTCCATCCTCCACCTCCATATCCCATCACCTAAGATCACTCCGCTTCTCCTCCCAGCTGCGTCTTTATTGAACGCCCACAAAGGCCAAACAGTTTCAAGCGAACCCAACTTCTTATAAAGCAATACATCTAAGGATTTTTTTGCTTCAACCTTCCCTAAAACAGAGTTTAATGGAGGCATGTACGAAAGCTGATTTTCAAGAGTCTTTTCAAAAGAAAATAAAGAAAACTCATCATTCACACTGCCGCCCACGCTTTCGGAGAGGTCAGATGTCTCATAGATTATCCCAGTTCTTTCTGTTGGAAGTTGCTTCCAATCCACATTAGCTCCACCGATAAATAACATAGGAACGTCTTGTGCAATTGCCTCTCCAACTCCTGCAGGTAGAGGGACTTGAGGGTTAGGTAGGTTGTGAAGAATCATGATGTCGTATTCCGGCATCTCTTCATTTTGATTTAACTCGGTAGCCCAAACAACTTCTACTTCTTGATGCTTGTTGCTTTGTGCAGCGTTTTTTATAGCTGCCACATCCGGATGTGGAGCATCAGCAACAATCAAGACTCGCCTTTTGCTCTCGAGAATATCAATAATGGCTGTGCGGGAATTGTTGGACGTCAAGTCCTCATTAGAGATCTCGCCCCTCGAGACAACGCGAATTTTTAGAGCTCCCACCTTATCTGCTCTTATTGTGAATTTGTGGCTTTTAGAATCGACTTCTGATTCACTAAACCAAACGACTTCGTCTCTCTTCTTACCATTAATTGATATGGTAGATTTAATGTTCTCTCCTTTGAAGCCATGAGCATGTAGCCTAACCTCCACTGGAAAGTCATTTCCCAAGTAGGCTACATTGTTGCAGATTAAATCTACAATCTTTAAATCTTTAATGTGCGTTGTATCTCCACTTCCCACAAAGAAATGAGGAGCATTCATGAATTGTGAGCTAAACTCAGGATTGTGACCTCTATTTGATAGCCCGTCAGTTGTGATAATTACAGCAGCTATATTTTTATGAGAAAAAAGATCTCTAACACCTTCAATCGCACCAGCTATATCAGTTCTTGGAGAATCAAACTTAAATGAGTCCTCTTTGTTAGATATAGATGATATACTCTGAAGCTGAGTTCCGAAAACAAAACTCTGGGTGTCTATTCCTCGTTCGTTAAAAAACTTTGGAAGCTCTTTAATCCACGTCTGTAATTCAAGTTTCTTAGAAGTGCTATCTTTCCCCAACCATTGAGATGAAGTACCATCGTGAACTAAAATTATCTTTGATGGTTCTACTTCTTGACTTAGAGACCTAATCAATGGCTCTAATAGTAGAAAGCATAGCGTTCCTAAAATAATAAACCTTAATGCCCCTAATCCCCAACGCAACCATGATTGTGACGGTCTATCTGACCCCATGGCATACCTGAGTAGAGCAAGGCCTAATGCAACACATCCTCCTAAAACCCATTTCCACAGTGGAGCGTTTACCTGAATATCAGTCAATAAATCGTGCATCAAAAATTCTTATGCAGTTATCATTCCGCCACAAACGTTTAAAGTTTGGCCTGTGACATACGAAGACATATCGCTGGCTAAGAAAATGCATGCATTAGCTACATCCTCAGGTGTTCCTCCTCGTTTCAAAGGGATAGTGTTACGCCAGCCTTGAACAGTGTCCGGGTCTAACTTCTCCGTCATTTCTGTTTCGATAAATCCAGGTGCTATTGCGTTACATCGAATGTTGCGTGAGCCTAGTTCAAGAGCGATAGATTTAGTAAAACCAAGTATGCCGGCTTTGGATGCGGCGTAGTTAGCTTGGCCGGCATTGCCTTGAACTCCTACAACTGAACTTATGTTTATGATTGAGCCAAATCTAGCTTTTAACATCGTTTTTAGAACGGCTTTAGTGAGGTTGAAGCAGCTCTTGAGATTTACGTTAATAACACGATCCCATTGGTCTTCGGACATTCTCATTAGTAAAGTATCGTCAGTAATCCCCGCGTTATTTACGACAATATCTATTGTGCCGAATGCCTCTAAAACTTCTTTTACTAGAGATTCTGCATCCGCCATCTTAGAAGCGTCAGATTTGAATCCCTTCGCCATTCCCCCATCAGCTGTAAGTTCTTTTTCAAGTTCTATTGCCTTCTCCTCTGAGCTTTGGTATGTAAAAGCTACTTTAGCGCCTTGAGCTATGAATGACTTAGCTATAGATTTACCGATGCCTCTTGAAGCTCCAGTAATTATTGCGATTTTTCCTTGTAATAACATGTTTATTCTGGTAAAATATTTGCTGCCTTAGCGATCATCTCTGCGATGTCTTGTACATCAACTGTATTTGATTTTTCTGCGGACTTCACTCCATCTGTCATCATGGTGTTACAGAATGGACATCCAGTAGCAACCACGCTTGCTTTTGTTTCGAGAACATCTTCAGTACGTTCGTCGTTGATTTCCTTGTTTCCTTTTTCTGCTTCCTTGAACATTTGTGCTCCACCTGCTCCACAGCATAGCCCTTTTGATTTACAGCGTTTCATCTCAACAAGCTCAGCATCGAGTGCTTCGATGACAGAGCGGGGAGCATCGTACTCACCATTTCCTCTGCCTAAATAGCATGGATCGTGGAAGGTGATTCGCTTTCCTTTAAAGGGGTGGTC
>DQKQ01000255.1 GCA_015660615.1 Flavobacteriales bacterium | reverse complement strand
CTTTTGTCGCCAGATGAGAACCGAGGGAGAACAGTTCAGCCTGTATTTCTCTAAAAAACTCTCGATGTTCAAGCATTGCTTTGTGCTCAATAAGTTTTCCAATAAAGGAATTAAGCTCATCGACAGTTCCGTAAGCCTCTATTCTAAGGTTGTCTTTAGGTACACGGGTACCACTAAAAAGTCCTGTTGTCCCGTCATCACCTGTTCTTGTATATATCCGCATAAAACGAAGCTACGTAGATTATCTTGCGCATTAATGAATGAAGCGATTAAAAAGCAAAGGCGTTATGACGCTGCCTATATGAGAATGGCTGAGGAGTGGGCTAAACTTTCGCATTGCACTCGTAAAAACGTTGGTGCGCTTATTGTGAAAGACAGGATGATTATATCTGACGGATATAACGGTTCTCCAAGCGGGTTCCCAAATGAATGTGAAAATGCTGAAGGAGAGACTCATTGGTATGTTCTCCATGCAGAGACAAATGCCATCACAAAATTAGCTCGAAGTATCAACTCTGCTGAAGGTGCCACCCTATATATCACACTTTCCCCTTGCCGCGATTGCGCAAAACTCATCTTACAATCTGGCATTTCTAGAGTCGTTTATAAGAAAGCTTACAAAGACACTAGTGGAATTGATTTCCTGGACAAGTCATTAATAAAAACTGAACTCCTTGATGTCACAGAGTAAACAGCCTCTAGTTATTGCGATCACCCTTGCGCTTGGCTTAATGTTAGGAAAGGGGTGTGAGGATGGCTCATTGAGTAGTAATTCGCGCGTAGGGTCTCGTATTTCTCACATTTTAGACCAAATCGAAGTCCTATATGTTGACTCAATAAATCGCGAAGCACTTGTAGATGTTGCTGTAGAGGCAATTGTAGATGAACTAGACCCCCATACATATTATTTCTCTCGTGCAGAGTTGGAGGAAATGGCCGCACCAATGGAGGGGAATTTTGAAGGCATAGGAGTGGAGTTTATTATTCAGAATGACACTTTAATTGTTGTCAATGCGATAGCTGGGGGTCCCTCTGAAAGCGCTGGAATAAGGCCAGGAGATAGAATTGTGAAAGTTGGGGATGAGGAGATTTCAGGAGCGGACCTCACTAACAAAAGGGTAATGGAGCTTTTAAAGGGAGCTCGAGGAACGAAAGTTGATTTAGGTCTTTTACACAGCAGCACTAATGAGGAATACGATGTCGCAATTGTAAGAGATAGAATCCCCATTCACAGTGTAGTTGCCTCGTTTATTATCGAAGAAAATGTTGGGTACATAAAAGTCATTCGATTCTCAGCGACAACGGCCGCTGAGTTCGCCGAGGCAATGCACGACTTAGAGCGAGATGGAGCCACCTCTGTGATTGTCGATCTTAGAGCTAACGGCGGCGGATATATGAGTGCGGCAACTGATATGATCGACAGGTTTTTAGATCAGGGGCTCGGAATTGTTTACACCGAGGGTAAGGCCTCGCCTCGTCGCGACTACGTGTCGAAGTATGATGGAGAGTATCGAAACTGGCCCATTGCGGTGCTGATTGATGAAAGTTCTGCTTCGGCCAGTGAGATTTTCGCTGGGGCGATGCAGGATAATGATAGAGGCATTATTGTTGGTCGACGGTCTTTCGGGAAAGGACTCGTGCAGGAGGAGTTTGAAGTTCCTAATTCAAACGAAGGTTCAGGAGCGCTTAGGCTTACTGTTGCCAGATTCTATACCCCAAGTGGTCGCGCTATTCAAAAACCATACGGCGAGGGTATTGATTATGAACACGATTACGAAGACAGGCTTCAATCGGGCGAGCTTTTCCTGAATGATAGCGCTATAAAAACGGATAGCGTTGTTTATCGAACTCTATTCGGGAGAGAAGTATTTGGAGGGGGAGGGATTACCCCCGATGTATTTATCCCACTCGATAGTACGATCGGGTATAGAGCACTCGCAGAATTGGTTTGGACTGGAGTTTTGAGAGATGCGGCATTTAAATGGGTAGATGCTCATAGGGGAGAGGTGGTTTCTAGAACTTCGGCTAATTGGATAGACTCACAGACAGGAGGAATGGCATCTATAAAGAGTGTGGCAGAAGACCAAGGAACTGTTTGGCCTAAAAAATCGAGTGAGGAAGGGAGGATACAAATCGAGCGAATTATGAGCAGATTTTATGCGCAAGTAGTAAAGAATTTGTATGGAGATAATGCATATTATAAGGTTTTAATTAATGGAGATGATTTCACAGCAAGAGCCCTTTATGAATTGTTACAAAATGAGAGGTTCAAGGTGCGAGATGGAGGAGTATATTTGCTTTATAACGATTCTACGAATCAATCTTTAAATCTCTAATAAATCCGAGTAAAATGGCTTTTGAATTACCTAACCTACCATACGCTTATAGCGCTCTCGAGCCTCATATCGATACGCGAACTATGGAAATCCATCACGGGAAGCACCACGCCGGTTACACTGCTAAGTTGAATGCTGCTGTTGCTGGCACAGCTCTTGAGGGTTCTTGCATTGAAGATCTTCTTGCACATAATATGGATAACGCAGCTGTTAGAAATAATGGAGGTGGATTTTATAATCACACATTATTTTGGAACTCTATGTCTCCCAATGGAGGTGGGGAGCCAGCAGGAGATTTAGCTGCAGCTATCGACTCTTCTTTCGGATCTTTCGAAGCTTTTGTAACAGAATTTTCTAATGCTGCTGCAACTAGATTTGGATCTGGCTGGGCATGGCTTTGTGTGTGTGACGCAGGGACATTAAGTGTTTGTTCTTCGGCAAATCAAGACAACCCACTTATGCCTGGTATAGGTTGTGGATGTACGCCTATTATGGGTATTGATGTTTGGGAACATGCATACTACCTCAACTACCAAAACCGTCGTCCTGACTACATCTCTGCATTCTTCAACGTTGCAGATTGGAACGCAATTGCTGCACGTTTTGCTGAGGCAACTAAGTAAAACTCAGCAGATCTAACGGAATATTTTCGCTTTGAACCGTCACATCATAATCGTAGCTGGTGGTACTGGTACACGCATGCTCACGAAGACAGCGAAACAGTTTTTAATGATAAAGGGTCTACCGCTAATGTGGTGGACCCTTCGTCGTTTTCAGGAGGCAGCTCCAGACGCACCAATTACTCTTGTATTGCATGACTCGTTATTCGATGAGTTTCGTCAATTAGAGGAAAAACACGGCCCTTCTGGTGCGTTTGCTGTAGTTAAAGGAGGGGCAGAGCGCTTTCATTCAGTTTTGAATGGCCTTGTTTCGCTACCAGATGAAGGTTTGGTAGCCATCCACGATGCGGTTCGTCCGCTCCCTTCGAAGGAGATTATTAAGACTTCTTTCGACACAGCTGCCCTTCACGGAGGATCAATCCCGGTTGTTGAGTTGAAGGACAGTATTCGCAAGATTTCTGGCTTAAATTCTGTGGCGTTGAATCGTTCTGACTACCTTTTAGTCCAAACTCCACAATCCTTTGATCTCTCCCTTATAAAACCAGCATACTCTGTCAATTACTCTATTGCCTTCACAGATGACGCCAGTGTTTTTGAGGCTGCAGGCCACAGAGTTCAACACTTCCCAGGCTGTCCCATAAATATCAAGGTGACCACCCCTGAAGACCTTGTTATTGCGAGAGCTCTTCTAGAAATTTAGTCTTTTCCTTCAACCACCATACACTTCCAATTATTGCAGCAGCTCCTATAGCGGTGGTAATTGCTTCTGACAGTCCCAATGATCCTTCACCGGGATTCATCCCTTCTGCGATCCACTCAGGCCCTAACCACCAAGCTGCAAATACAGCAACACCGTTATTTACAAAGTGTCCCAATACAGCGGGCCACAAACTCCCACTTGCTGCGACCATATACCCGAATCCTGCTCCCAACAATAAGCGTGGTATAAATCCGAAGAACTGAAAGTGTATCGCGCTAAAAAGAAAAGCGCTAACCCAAATTCCGATGTGTATATTCCCGCTCCACTTAGAGAAAATGGGTTGGATAGTACCTCTAAATAACCACTCTTCACATACCGCTGGAAGTACAGCTACAGCAATTAACGTCGCAAGTAATTGTTTAGATGTCTCCATCTTAAGCATAGCCATTGTAATGCGCATTGCTTCGGCTTCAAGTGCTGCAGCCATGCTGTGAAGTTTGGAGCCATCTACAAGAAGCCATTCATTTAATCGATAGGTTAGGTCTAAAAACGGAGAGAAGCCGAGAGTAATGATAACTGCCCCAATTAAGAATTTATTCAAATTTATATTCGTACCCTTTGACGAAAACCCTACTCCGGGTGCGGATCCATGCAGGATTGTATAAGCAAGTCCGGCAGCTCCGAAAGCAAGGATTTGGTTTATAGAATTTAGAACAAGATTAGCACAAATTCCAGTATTACTTTCAAGATTTCCCATTGCAGAAATCATCTCCGTTAGTGAAGCACCTGTGCCGCAAAACCAAGCAGAGATGAAGGTGCCAAAGAAAACGGCGAGCCCCATACCCGACAAAGCCACACAAATAATAAAGGTAAATTGTATAAGAGGGTGAAGATTCCTGAAGGCCTTTTGTATCAACGTCATGGGTAGGGCTTAATTTTGCGGCAAGTTCGTAAAAAATTAGTTAAAGATTTGGTTAAAATAGCAGACATAGAATTGGGGGAATTTCCTCTCTTACTCGCTCCAATGGAGGATGTGAGTGATCCACCTTTTAGAGCTGTATGTAAAAAGTATGGTGCGGACCTTATGTATACTGAATTTATCAGTTCTGAAGGTTTAATCCGAGATGCTGCAAAGAGTATGATGAAGCTCGATATTTTCGAGTATGAACGCCCTGTTGGGATACAGATTTTCGGTGCAGATATTGGCCCCATGAGAGAGGCGGCAGCGATTGCAGAGCGGGCTGGACCTGACCTTATTGATATTAACTACGGTTGTCCAGTTAAAAAAGTGGCCTTGAAAGGTGCTGGTGCTGGGATTTTGCAAAACATCCCTAAGATGGTGTCCATGACTAAGGAGATCGTTAATACTTGTAATCTTCCTGTGACTGTGAAAACTCGACTTGGTTGGGATGAGGATTCAAAGTATATTGTTGAAGTAGCTGAACGCTTGCAGGACGTCGGTATTGCAGCGATTAGTATTCATGGGCGTACTAGAGCCCAAATGTATAAAGGTGATGCGGATTGGTCTTTAATAGCCCAAGTAAAGAATAACCCACGAATGAATATCCCCGTTTTCGGAAATGGAGATGTTGACACCCCAGAGAAAACCGTTGAATATCGGGACCGATTCGGGATAGATGGAATTATGATAGGCCGTGCAAGTATAGGCGCCCCATGGATATTCAATGAAATCAAGCATTTTATGAATACAGGTGAACATCTCGCTCCGCCTACTATCAAGGAGCGCATTGCTGCTGCATCTATGCATTTCGAGGGATCTTTACAGTGGAAGGGAGTTAGGCTTGGAATTGTTGAAATGCGTCGTCATTACGCGAATTACTTCAAAGGAATTCCCGATTTCAAGAAACATAGATTGGATCTCGTGACTATTGATACCGTTGATGAAATCCGTGCCAAACTTGCAGAAATAGCAGATCTATATCTTGCAGAGATTTAGAGAGTTGTAAGTCTTCGAATTAGGAATCGCACCATAGCAGCAGATCCCAATCCTCCAATTCCCACAACAACTGCAAGTGTCCCGAAGATATCCAAGGCAGACAACCTAACTGGATAATAGGGCACAACAGAACCTTCAAGGGTAAGCCAACCGAATTGGTTTTGGCCTAAAACTATAGCAATCCCTAGAACTGCACCTGTCATCCCGCCCAGAATATTTATCGCGAGGCCCTGAATTGAGAAAGTTCGTTCAAGATCTCGGCTTTTCATCCCCAATGCTTTGAATACTTCGAGATCCTGCTTCTTGTCTATGAGTAACATAGTTAGTGATGCAAGTATGTTAAATGCGGCTACTATCAGTATAAAACTGAGAATTACGAATGTGGCCCACTTTTCGGCGCGGTTTGTTTGGGTTATAAACTTGTGTTTTTCAGCCCTTGTGCGAAGGAAAACATTGTCGCCAAGTATATTGAGAAATTCTTCGTCATTAGCTAACGCATCAGCACTCCACCCCTCTGCAACACGAATCTCAAATCTAGAAACTTCATTATGTCTATCAAACAGTTCTCGGGTAAGTTCTAGAGGAGCAAGTACATACCTAGTGTCAAGATCGGCATTAATAGAAAATGTACCACAAGCTAAAGCAGGTACTGTCCTGAAATCACTCTCTTTATGTCTGCGGAGTTTTTTGCCTCTAATGGGAGCTCCTAGAGACATGAGCGGTGGATCAATAGAATCAGATCTAATACCCATCTCAGATCTAATGCCGTAGCCGAGGCAAATACAAGCTTCGTTAGCAAAAGATTTACCCCAAACTCCTTCTACAATAGCTCCATCTATCCCAGAAACATCACCATAATTTGAATCAACCCCCAATACAGAGCAAATATGTGTTGTTCCACCACCTCTTAACACAGCTTCACTTTCTATTACAGCGGAGTAGTGGGCAACTCCAGGGTGACCCCCAATTTTTTCACCAAGCTCGTTAGGTAAGACTTCTCCTAAAATTGACACCGCAGCGAGGTCTGCATCCAAGGTGCCAAAAAGATCCTGAACCAAATCTTCAATCCCGTTAAAAGCGGAAAGAATGGCAATCATTGCCATAGTCACCGCTGCAATCACGAACATTGAAATACCAGAAATAATGTGAACTAGTTTACGTGATCGAGGTTGGAAAACGTATCTGCGCGCGAGTTTAAAAGGAAGTCGCACTTAATTTACTCTTTTAATGCTTTTTCTACTGCGTCATAGTAATCTAAACTATCGTCAAGATAGAATTGGAGTTCCGGAATTCTTCGCACCTGTTTCCCGATAACACCACCTAATGCTCTTCTTGTCCAATGTGCCTGTTTCTTTACCACCTTCAAAGCCGCTTCAGGCTCTTTTACCGCCATAAAACTTAGGTAGATTTTTGCCAAACCTAAATCTGGAGACATTCTTACTTGTGTTACAGTTATAAAAAGTCCATCAAAGTGCATAGCTGTTTCTCTTTGGAATATAATGCTGAGCTCCTGTTTTACAAGGGAACCCACTTTTTCTTGACGGATACTTGACATGTGACGAAGTTAGCTAAGATTATCGGATATTAGTAAAGGAATTTATTGTAGGGATAGCGTTTTATATGAAGTTCCTTCACTCTATCATATAACAGACTACGTAGTGTTGTGACATCATCCTTACTCATTGCACTCATAAATACAACATCATTTCCGTTATTTTCAAACCTCTCCTTCAACCCCTCAACAAGTTCTTCAGGTGATCTATCGCCTTCTGGATCTGTAAGAGCATCTATTTTATTAAATAACAGTAAAGTAGGCTTGTCGGAAGTTTTAATTTCCGTAAGGGTGCGTTCAACTACTGCGATTTGGTCTTCAAATTGAGGATGACTTACGTCGATAACATGAATAAGGAAGTCACTTTCACGGGTTTCATCGAGGGTTGATTTAAAACTCTCAATAAGTTGAGTGGGTAGCTTTCGAATGAACCCTACCGTATCGCTCAATAAAAACGGTAGATTGCCCACTACCACCTTGCGGACCGTTGTGTCTAAGGTCGCGAAAAGCTTATCCTCTGCAAAGACATCACTTTTTGACAAAGCCGTCATAAGTGTACTTTTTCCTGAGTTTGTATAACCTACAAGAGCCACTCGTATAAGCGCCCCTCGATTGCTTCTTTGCGTTGCCATCTGCTTATCGATCGCTGCGAGATCCTTTTTTAGAAGCGAAATCCTATCGCGAATTATTCTTCTATCTGTCTCGATTTCCTTCTCACCAGGACCCTTCATGCCTATACCTCCTTTTTGCTTCTGAAGGTGGGTCCACATATTTGTAAGTCGAGGAAGGAGGTATTGATATTGGGCTAATTCTACCTGGGTTTTAGCGTGAGCTGTACGAGCTCTTTGAGCGAAAATATCAAGAATTAAATTAGGTCTATCCATTATTTTCACATTCTCAATCTCTTTCTCAATATTCCGTAGTTGAGAACCACTTAATTCATCATCAAACACGATCATGTCTATCCTCTCAGCTTTGACATATTCTTTTATTTCTTGAAGCTTACCAGAACCGATAAATGTTTTTGCATCTGGTTTTGTTAGTGACTGAATAAAAGTTTTTTTTGTAACTGCATCAGCAGTACTAACTAAAAAAGCAAGTTCTTCTAAATATTCAGTCAGTTGCTCACGGGTTTGGTTTTGAGTAGCAAGACCCACAAGTATGCAAGTTTCTTTGTCTTTGGATGTGCTGATTGTTTTGCTCTTAGCCATATTTTCAATTATTCAAAGCTATCAATAAAAACTGCTAGCCCTCTAATCGTAGGCATATCGAGCACATCTTTTTGAGGAGGCATAGTTCCACTACCATATAGAATTATAGCGACTCTCTCTTCAAAGCTCAGTTTAGATGAAACTAAATCAGGAGCTCCTTTAATTACTGAGACTCCTTGTTTGCCATGACAAATAGAGCATTTATATCTGTATATCTGCTCTATTTCTTTAGTATTTGTTTGAGAGTTTTCGTTTAAGGAAGACGGATTATGTATCTCAACTTGATCAATAACCGCTGGGTTCTCGCATGACGTGAGAATAATAAACGACAGTAAAAATCCTAAAAATAGAAAAGGTAAATATTTACTACGATATTTCAAATCCAACCGAATACTTCACTGAAATTGCGCATAAATGGCCAAGGAATCATACCGAAAACCAGTACGAGGGCAATACCGAAGAAAATCACTTGCATTTTGTATTTAGCAGCCACAGAGTTAGCGCGCTTTGAAAGCGAGTATCCAAGTGTTCCTAGAATTATTGCTAGAATCATCATAGGAGTGTGTTCCATCATAAAGAATCTCTTCATTCCTTCTAAAGAGTATTTAGCCCAGTGGCCATTTAAAAGTAAAATAAGTCCTATTACAAGCTGAATATGCATAGCTATCATAGTGAATAAACCAAGTTTAGCTTGAGACGCAAAGTCCTTAGGCTTCTTATACATTCCGATAGCAGCTTTTATAAAAGTAACAATTAAAAGAGCAAGAACGACCCATCTAAGTACGGAGTGAAGGTGCATAAATCCTGTAATCATTATTTATAAGTTTAGTTAATAATTAGAGTTAAATTAATCGATGGTTAATTATACAATTCCTTGGTCTAGCATAGCGCCAGCAACTTTTACAAATCCTGCGATATTAGCACCACGCACGTAGTCAACTGTGCCATCCTCATTAGTACCATACTCCACACATTGTGAGTGGATGTCTTTCATGATATTGTGTAGCTTTCCGTCAACTTCTTCTGCAGTCCAAGAAAGACGCATATTGTTTTGAGACATCTCTAGTCCAGAAGTAGCCACTCCACCTGCGTTAGATGCTTTTCCTGGAGCGAATAGTACTCCTCCTGCTTGCAGAGTTTCGACAGCTTCAGGATTGCATGGCATATTGGCTCCCTCTGTAACACAAATGCACTTGTTTGCTATGAGTGTCTTTGCTTCATCTTCATTCACCTCGTTTTGCGTAGCGCATGGTAGAGCCACGTCACAAGCAACGCTCCAAGGGCGAGCTCCTTCGTAGAAAGTGCTTCCTGGGAATTGAGTTTCGTATTCTGATATACGTCCTCTGCGAACGTTTTTAAGGCCCATTACCCACTCTAACTTTTCTTGAGTAATCCCCTCTGGATCGTGGATGTATCCTTTTGAGTCAGAAAGAGTTACCACTTTCGCTCCTAATTCTATACATTTCTGAGCAGCAAATTGAGCTACATTTCCAGAGCCTGAAATAATGACAGTCTTACTTAATAGCTTCTCTCCACGGGTAGCCAGCATCTCCTGAGCAAAGTAAACAGCTCCGTAGCCTGTAGCTTCTGGTCGGATAAGTGAACCACCGTAGTTAATACCTTTTCCAGTAAGCACGCCTACAAATTCGTTACGGATACGCTTATACTGACCGAACAGGTATCCGATCTCACGTCCTCCAACACCGATATCCCCAGCAGGCACGTCAGTGTTAGCACCTATATGTCTTGAAAGCTCAGTCATAAAGCTTTGGCAAAACCGCATCACTTCATTGTCAGACTTGCCCTTAGGATTAAAGTCAGAACCCCCTTTACCTCCACCAAGTGGAAGTGTTGTAAGAGAATTTTTAAAGACTTGCTCGAATCCAAGGAATTTCAAGATGCTAAGGTTCACACTGGGGTGAAATCTTAGTCCACCCTTGTAAGGTCCAATTGCAGAGTTAAACTCAACGCGGTATCCACGATTAATCTGTACATCACCATTATCGTCAGTCCAAGCCACACGGAACATGATAGTTCTCTCGGGCTCTACCATGCGCTCTAACACCTTCGCGTTAGAGTATTTTGGGTTTTTTGATATAAATGGGATTACTGTTTCAGCTACCTCTTGGACAGCTTGTAGAAATTCTGGTTCGTTTGCATTTGATTTAGCTACTTGAGCCATAAATGCATCAATACGTTCCTGCATGGTCTAATTTTTAACGTTTCTATTTACGCTTAGTGCAGCAAAGATAATCTAAAGTTCTTTTAAAGTGATGCTGTTCGCCCCCCATCAACTGGCACGTTAATACCACTTATGTAGTCAGCTGCAGGTGTGCATAAAAATGCTATAACACCGCCGATTTCATGTGGCTCACCAAACCTTCCAGCCGGCACAGCCCCCGCCATATTTTTCTGAATTTCCTCGGTTGATGTTCCACCCTTCAAAGCCTTCGCATCGATAATACTTTTCAACCTACTGGTATTCGTAGCTCCTGGTAACACGTTATTTACCCTTATCCCGTGCTTTCCCTCTTCGTTAGCTAATGTTTTAGACCAATTCGCCACTGCCCCTCTTATCACATTCGACACCCCAAGCCCGTTTAGTGGAGCTTTAACAGAAGTACTGATTACATTAATAATCCTGCCATGACCTCTCTCTCTCATCCCAGGAAGTACGGCTTGAGCAAGAACATGATTGCAAAGTAAGTGCTGCTCAAAGGTTTTTGTAAACTCCTCTATATCTGCCTCTGATATTGCTCCCCCTTTCGGTCCCCCGGTGTTATTTACTAGGATGTCTATGTTCGAACCAGCCGTTAAATTAAGAGCTACTTCACTTACATCTTTGTGGTTGCTGAAATCTGCCACAACATATCCATGACCCTCATGATCGCCTTCAGCTAGACTTTGTATGGCTACCTTTAATTTTTCTGAGTTGCGTGCCATCAGTGTTACTTTAGCTCCTAACTCCGCCAATTCTCTCGCTGCCGCCAGCCCGATTCCTTGTGATGCTCCACACACTAATGCGTGGCGTCCTTTGAGTGATAGATTCATGGCGGCAAAGGTATAACTTTACGCTTACGAAGAAATTACTCACATGAAGAAAATAGATCACCTTGGAATAGCAGTAGTAGATTTAGAGGCAGCTGAGAAGATCTTTACAGATGTTCTTGGAACAACGCCGTATAAAAGGGAAGAGGTAGCGTCTGAGG